>DASZVV010000440.1:0-11164 GCA_035546955.1 Bryobacteraceae bacterium | reverse complement strand
CCAAGCGCCGTCACGCTGTGCTCACCGCCCGGCAGCATCACGCTGCAATCGCTTCCTTCCACGCACGCCGCTGAAAACGGCTGCCCATCCATCGTCATCGCCGCCGGCCTCCGATCGAACCTCACAATCGCCCGGCTGCCGCTCGAATATCGGAACGCGGCGTTGCGGCCTTCCCCTGAAGCCGAAAGCAGCGTCGCGTTGAGGTCCAGAATCGCAATTCCCTGGCGCCGCGCCGCCTGCTGCACCAGGTGCTCGCCCGCGGGCAGATGAACCGCATCCGCCGTGACCAGCGGCCACTCCTTCCCATCCACCGCCGCGCCCCCGCCGCTCCACGCGAGCTCCAGATCGCCTGGCGATGCAATCGAAATCCCCTGCGGCCCTTTCGAGTATCGCGTCACATTCGCGGCCGCCGCGCTCACAAAAGGCAGATCGGCTTTCAGGATACTGTTCTCGAAATACAGTGCCACCCGGGAAAACGCCGCCGATGCCATATGCACCAGTTCGAACAGCTCCGTACCCGTCTGCTGCCGCGTTGGGTAGACATCCTGATAGCGTTCCACGATATTGATGTCGATCGCCAGCCGGTCGCGGTGCGGCGTCAACGCGGCATATCGCTTCGCAATTTCCCCATAACGCTGCGGCCCCAGATTCCACACCGTCGCCGGATCTTCGACCAGAAACGAAAACTGCTGCGTATCGAGAAGCGGCAGCACCCGCGCCGCATCGGCCCCGATCGCATCCTCCATTCCGGTATCGAACCGGTCATCCACATGCGTGAGGACGAGATCCAGTCCAGGATGCGCCGCCTGCAATTCTGCCGCGAAGTGCAGCCAGTCTGCCTGCATTTTGCCCGCGAGCCCGGCGCGAAAATCCAGAAACTGCCGTAGTGACGCGGGATCTTTTCTCTGCCCCCAGATCTCGATCGGATCCCATCCGAACCGCGCGAGAAACGTCGCCCGCACGTCACCATTCATCGGCGTGAACCGGGCCGGATTCGCGGCACCTTCGAGCGATTCGAAATAAAGCTCCGCGAGATTGATCCCGTCCCAATCGAAGCGCTGCATCATCGCGCGCAGCCCTGTCTCAACTGCGCGTACGCAGTCCGGATTCTGCAGGTTCATGAGCTTGCGCCAGTCGAGCTGCGCATCCTGCTGAAGCGCTGTCTTCTCGCGCCACTCCGGATGGGCGTTCCAGAATGCGTCGCTCACGTGCGGCAACTCAATCCATGCGTAGACCAGAATGCCGTTCCGGTGGCAGGCCGCGATCAGCTTTTTCAGATACTCGTCATGCGCCGGATCGGGATCGAAGAAGTGCCATGAAGCTGCGTGAATCGCCGCAATCCCCGCCTTGCGCCAGTGCGCGGCCAGATAGTCCGGATCGGCGCGTAAGCGATAGGAATCGTCGAAAAATGCCCATAGCCGCGCCGAACGAAAGGAAGGGCCGAATCCCAGGTCCGCCAGCGCCTGCATCAGGTACGGAAACCGTTCATAACCGTTCGCGCCCGGGCTCGCCGCCACCCACAGTACTGCGCCCGCTCCCAGCCGGTATCCGGCCATCACCGGAGCGCCGGTCCAGCGTTCTTTCGCGAAGACGCGGGCGTCGGCCGGAACGTCGTACCGCGGCATCTCGACCGCGCTTCCCCAGATCACCGGCAGCGCGGCGTTGTGCTCATCCACAATGTGGATGCACGAAATCGTGCCGCTGCCCGGCGTGAATCCAAACTCCGAAGCGAGCGGCGACGAACCTTCGAGAATGACCGCCGCGCCCTGCATCGCTTTTGCGCGCCAGTCCGGCGAAGCCGGAGCGGCGAGCGGCGCAACGTAGATATCAGCCTCGCTGTCCGCTTCCGCCGGCGCGTGCCCTGCCGAAGAAAGAATCGAAGGCCACGGTCCCGGCGCTCCCGCGGGCACGCGGAATGTGCCTCCGCTGCAGGCTGCTGCGCACAGCGCGAATATCCCGATCGCTCTACTTCGTGAACGCATACCAGATCCCGATCCGCACATCGTGAAATCCAGATTCACCCATCGGACCCCCGCCCCGCAGATACTGGCCGCGCAACGTTTCCACCCCAATCCACACCGTCGGCGGCAGCCATCCCGGATGCAGCCGGATTCCCGGGCCGGTCTCCGAAAAATTGGCCCAGTGTTGCCCTCCCGCATCGAACGTCAGATTCTGCCGTCCGAAAATCTGTGCCCGTGTTCCCGGCAGCCCGAACGTATAGCCGGCGCGCATCTGCCCGTAGAGAATCAGATCGTTTCCGAAATGACTGACGTAGACAGCGTCGCCCGTTGTCTCTAGAAACCAGCCCCCACGCTCCCCGGTGAGCGCCGCGCCGTGCATGCGCGCCCAGGAAACGCCGCCCCGGTAATCGCTCCAGTGCGCCCCGGAAAGATAGCTCGTCGCCACCCCGGCCTCAAACCAGGCAAACGCCTGATGCCAGTAATCGGTCGCCACGCCCGCGCCCGCGATCACCGCATTCTCGGAAAGCGCCTGCCGCAACACCCCGTCCGTCTCGCGCTGCAGGTCGCCGGAGAGCCGCAGCGAAACGTACGGATGCAGAGGAACGCGGCGCGTCCGGATCTCTGTCTTCACCTGCCCGTAGCCGAACAGATCGTCCCAGCGCGAGGAAAGCAGCGGATAGAGCCACACCGTGGTGCGGAAGCGCTCCTGCTCCGGACGCAGATTTGACCACGCCTGCCCGGCTTCGGCCGCCACTTTTACATCCGCGCTTTGCCGCGCGATATCGAACCAGCGCAGCGCCGCCACATCGTCATGCAGCAGATTGTTCGTCCAGCCCAGCTTGAGCGCAAGGGAAGCATCGAGCGGATTGTCTTCGCGCGCAGTCGTGTAGTAGCGAAGGGCGTCTTTCAGAAACCCGGCCTGATAGCTGCGGTCGCCGAGCACTCTCGGGTCAATCGCGTTGTGCTCCGCGGGTGATGCGTGTTGTTCGAGCGCGCGAGGCTCTCCAAGAGTCATCCGCACGCGATTGGCAATGTCGTCGTCTCCGTGCGCCAGCACGTCATTCAGCAGGGGCATCGCAAGATCGGGCCGCTGGTCTTCCAGATAGAGAAATCCGAGCTGGGCTTCCGAAACCGGATCGTGGAGCTGCGCGAATTCCTTCTCGGCTTCCTGGCGCGAGGCGTGCCCGTCTTCGGACATGCGCAGCAGCAGATACGCCAGTTCGCGCCGCAATGCGCTGTTCGAAGGGTCGAGCTCCAGCGCATTCCGGAATTCGTAAACATACGGATAGCGCGCAGGAAGCTGTTCTCGCGCCGTCTCCGCCGCGCGTGGCTCACCGCCGCGTGAGGCCGCGATCAGCGCCGCCATTATCGCCTCCGTGTTGCCCTGGGCTTTTTCGACGCGCGCCAGATCCAGCAGCACAGATTTGTGGGCCGGCAGCAGCAGGAACGCTGTTTTGTAATTCGCCGCCGCGATGTCCAGCTGGTCACGCTGTTCCGCCAGCCGCGCGAGTTCGTCACATGCGCTGAAGGAAGGTCCCGCTGCGGCAATCGCCTTCTGCCATCGCGCAATTCCTTCCCGCAGCGGTTCATCCACGTTGCGAAATGCCGTGACGGCCGTCGCGCGGGATTCGGCATCCCCGTGATCCCGCACAAACGCAAATACCCGTCGCGCTTCCGCCTTCCGCCAGGGCATGTCGTTGCCGGCTTCGAAGCAGAGAAACGCGTACTCGAGCGCTGTGTGAAAATCGCCGGGATCGAGCCGCATCGCTTCGCCGAATTCCTCCCGCGCGGCATCCGAATCGCCCGTCCGCAACAGCGTATAGGCCAGATCTTTGTGGATATCGGGGCGGCGCGGCGAGAGCCGCTCCGCTTCGCGAAAGGCGTCAATCGCCGGATCGTAATCGTGCGCCGCGAGTGAGCTGTAAGCTTTCGTCAGCGTTGCATAAGAGGGATCCAGCGCTCGCTCCTGCGCGGGAACGAGCGCCGCCGCCGCAATCGCCAGCATTGAGATCCGGATCGTGAAGCGCAAGAGCGATATCCACAAGATAAGTGCGGATTGCGACCGGAATTCTCAAAAGAATGTATGGTTTTGACCTCTTTATTTACAGCCCTTTACTCATGCTCGTTTACTAAGTAAAGCCTTGTGAACTCTGGCTTTGCGCCGTAACTGCCATACGCCTCGCTGCGTTCTTACAGACAGAAGGCAGCGAGGAAACAGAAACTCCCGCACCAAAGAAAACGACAGACAGGAAAGGTCAATAACATGAGCACACTGAAAAATCTCGGAATCAAACTCGCTGGAGTCACTATTGCGGCAGGTATGGCGGCTGGCGCGGCGTTCGGTCTCACCGGAGCGGTACTGACGGTCAATCTGCCTCAGCCGGTCACGGTCGGCAGCTCGGTTCTTCCCAGCGGCGAATACAACGTCACCCAGGTCGGTATGAATGACGGCACCAGCCTCTTCGTGTTCCGTTCGGACAATGGCAAGGAAGCCATTTCGGCCATGGCGACGAAGAGCGCGGATCCGGCTCCCGATCAGAAGACCTCTGTAGTGCTCGATAACCAGAACGGCACACTGCACCTCGACAAGATGTTTATCGCGGGCGACTCTGCCGGTTATCAGTTCGGGACGAAGTAACTCCTGACCCCGGATATTCGCGGCTGCCCGGACCCCTCACCGGAGCGGCCGCGAACCCTACCGGGCCGAAGCCTGCCGGGCTGAAGCCGCGCGGCGCGCCTTCAGCGCTTCACTTACCACCGGCGCGAGCGACAGCACGATAATCCCCAGCACCACTTTTTCGAAGTTCTTTCTCACCAGTTCCACATGTCCCAATTGCGAGCCGAGCGCGGTAATCGCAACAATCCAGATCGACGCTCCCAGCACACTGAAACCGATAAACCGTGAGTAACGCATGCGCGCGACGCCCGCAATGAACGGGATGCAGCTGCGGACGATCGGAATGAAGCGCGCGTACATGATCGCGCGCGCGCCGTACTTCTCGTAGAACGCGTGTGTGCGCTGAATCTGATCAGGATGGAAGAAACGGGATTTCGGGCGGCTGAAGACTTTCGGGCCCGCGTGATAGCCGAGGAGGTAGCCAAGGTTATCGCCAAGAAAAGCCGCCAGCATCAGTACGCCGCAAATCAGGTAAATATTCAGGCCGGCCGCTCCGGACGCCACTCCCACGCTGAACAGAAGGGAATCGCCGGGCAGGAAGAAACCTGCCAGCAGTCCGGTTTCGGCGAAGATGATTCCGGCGAGCCCGGCCACCCCGAGAGAACTCGAGAGCAGCGTCCGCACCAGTTCAAGCAGGCGTTCCGCGTTATACAGCGAGCGGACGAAATCGATGATCGGCTGCATGCGTCCGGTTCGCCTGGCCGGTTAGCTGGTCTGGCGGAAGCTCGCCACGATCCTGTCGATCACATCCTGGTGGATCTTCAGGTCGCCGTTCGCAATCATGCTGTCGCGAAGTCCCTGCTGGAAGAGCGTCGCGCGGTCGCGCGTCTTCTGCTGGTGCAGATCGTCGGTGATCTTCTGCTTTTGCGCCGCGAGCCCGGCCATATCTGCCGGCGTCGAGGTCAGGATCTTCGCCACCATCTGCCCGCCCGTCACCGCCGCGGGACCAACAATGCTCCCGGCCGGCTTCGTGAACAGGTCCGGCACCGCGCCCGCATTGCCCACCGATTCGAGCGCGTCGTTCCGGGTGACATCCCCGGATGTCTTCACCGTGATGTTCATCGACTTGGCGGCTTTTTCGAGATCGCCGCCCATCGATTGTGCCTTCGACGCGAGCTCCTGCGCTTTGGCGAGAAGGATCTTCTGGCTCTTGGCCGCCATCGCCGCGCTCTTCACCTTGTCGCGGACTTCATCGAGCGTGCCCTGATGCGCCGGGACGATATTCGTCACATCGGCAATCAGCGCGCGGCCATCCGGCAGGACTACCGGCCCGAGCGTCACTTCGAATTTCTTCAGCGCACTCACCGCGTCATAGAGGTCCTTGGAAACTCCGATACTCGGGATCGGATCGTTCGGCTGGATGTTATCCACATTGATGAGCGTTCCGCCCACTTCGTCAGCCACCTTCTCGGGATGAGCAGGATCCTTCTTCAGGTCCGCAATCGCCTTGTCGGTCAGGTTCTGCATCATCTGACTGGCAGCCTGCTTCTGAATCTCCGTCTGCAGTTGAGCCTTCACTTCGTCGAAGGGCTTCAGATGCGCCTGCTCGTGCGCTTCCACCTGAATGATGTGATAGCCGTACTCCGTCTTCACAAGACCGCTGGTCTCTCCGGGCTTCAGCGAGAAGGCCACCTTCTCGAATTCGGGAACCGTCTGGCCCTTCACGATCCACCCCAGTTCCCCGCCGTTCTGTGCTGAACCGGTATCTTCGGACTTTTCCTTCGCCAGCTTGGCAAAATCCGCGCCGGCCTTGAGCTGCTTCAGCAGGTCTTCAGCCTTCGCTTTCACCGCGGCATCGTTTGAGGCGTCGGATTTCAGCAGAATATGCCGCGCCTGAACCCGTTCGGGTGTCTGGAACTCGCTCTGGTTATCCTTGTAAGCCTTCTGGAGCTGCGCATCTGTAACCTGAATGCCCGCGCCGATTTTCGCCGGATCGAGGACGATCAGCGCCAGGCTGCGCTTGTCCGGAACCATGAAATCGCCCTTGTGGCTGTCATACCAGGACTGGATTTCGGCATCCGTCGGCTCGGCTTCCTTCTGGAAATCGGACGCCGCCAGCACCGCGTACTGAACTTTCACCTTGTCGTTCCGCTTGTGGTATTCCTTCTCCACTTCCTGCTGCGTCACGACGACTCCACCGGCAATCAGGGATTCCAGGCGATTGATCAGCATCTGGCGCTGCATGTCCGTCCGCATTTCGGCGAGCGTCGTGTTCTGGGACTGGAGCACCTGCGCGAGCAGCGCGCTATCCACTTTGCCGTCCTTTACGGCCGTCGGCGGGAGCGAGTCGATGATGGCGTTCTCAGCCTCTTCCGGCGTGACCTTCATCCCCATCTTGTTCGCCTTCCAGACCAGGATGCGCTCGTTGATCGCCTGCTGGATCACCTGCGGGGCGTAGATCGAAAGCAGTTCGGGCGGAATCTGGCGGTTCTGCGTCAGGTGGCGGATCGTCTGCGTGATGTCCTGGTCGGTGAGCTTGTCGCTGCCGATCTGCGCCACCACGGCGGTGTCGCCAGTGGTGCCGGTCATCCCGGAATTCGGGATCAGGTAGGTCACCATGGAGAGGGCAACAAGGCCCAAAAGCACCATCAGAAATCCGCGAACCATTTTGTCGCGGCTGCGAAAAAGGTCAAACATGCCGGGGGAAATCTCCTGCTGAAACTGCGGTTAAAACCAAACTTCTTATTGTAGCAGCGGGTGGGGCAGGTATAAATGTACTGGAATGAACCAGGTGGATGCCCCGCTTAACTGCTTGTATTCTTAGACGTTTGAAGCGCCTAAAGGTGACACTCGGCGTGCACCGCCCGGACTGCCTTTTCAAGGCCATCCTTCCGGACTGCGATCGAGATCGTGAGCTCACTCGAGCCCTGCGCGATCGCGATCACATTCACCTTCTCCCTTGAAATTGCCGTAAAGATCCGGCCCGCCAGACCCTGCGCCCCGCGCATTCCTTCTCCGACAACGGCCAGCAGACCGACATTGCGGTCCACCCCCACGTCTTTCACATACCCGTGCGCAAATTCGAGCGAGAGCGCAACTTTGATGGCATCAATCGCCTTTTCAAGCTCATCGTTGCGAACCAGAAAACAGAAGCTCTGCCGGTAGCTTGAACTCGAGAGCGCCAGAATTTCCACGCCGACGCGATCCAGTGCGTCGAGCGACCGTCCCATCAGGTGAACGCCGCTAACCGCCGCGCTGGCCGGTTCAAGCGAAACCAGCGCCACATTGGCCATAGACGTTACTGCCTTCGCACCCGAATTGCCCGCCGTGAGCTTCGGGACGATCCTGGTCCCCGGCTTTTCCGGCGAAAAGCTGTTCTTGCTCCACACCGGAATACCTTTCTCCACGAGAGGCGCGATCGTCCGCGGATGAAGCACCTTGGCGCCGGCCCAGGCCAGCTCAGCCGCCTCGCTGTAAGTGATTTCGTCGAGAATTTTTGCGTCCGGCACGAGGCGAGGGTCGGCGGTCATGATGCCGTCAACGTCCGTCCAGATCCAGAGCTCAGTGGCATCGAGTGCTGCCGCGAGGATACTGGCGGAAAAATCCGAGCCGCCGCGCCCGAGCGTCGTCGGCCAGCCTTCCACCGTGGCGCCGTTGAATCCGGTGACGATGGGAATCGCACCCGCGCGAAGAATCGGCATCAGCCGCGCCTGCGCTTTTTCACGCGTCAGATCCATCAGCGGCGACGCGGCATTGAAAACGGAATCGGTCACCACCGCCTCCGCCGCGTTCACGGCCTCCGCCTGGATTCCACGGGAACGCAGATGTTCGCTGACCAGCAGCGCCGAAAGACGCTCCCCTACCGCAATCGCTTCATCCACTGCACGCGCCGGGCGATAGCCCAGCATCTGCATGCCGTTCACAATCCGTCTGAATTCGGCGACCAGTTCTTTCACTTCGCCGTTCACGCGATCGAGTTCGGCGGCGGGAATCAGATTCTTCGCGGCGTCCAGATGCCGCGCCGTAAGCTGCTCGAGGTTACGGTCCATGGCCGGCTGATCGTCGGCTTCGGCGAGCCGCGTGGTGTCAAGCAGCAGATCCGTGATCTTCGACATCGCGGAGACCACCGCCGTGACCGGCCGCTGCGCCGCGTACCGCGCGATCAGATCGCATGCGGCTTTCATCCGTTCGGCAGAGCCCACACTCGTGCCGCCAAATTTCATGACAAGCAGATTTTGCAAAACCAGCTACTCTCCTTCTACGCCTTGCCGTTCGAGATCTTTGCCCGGACAATGGCCAGCACCGCGTCTTCCACCTGTTCGAGCGTCATCCCCGTGGAATCCAGATAAACGGCGTCGGCAGCCTGCAGAAGAGGCGACTCCGCCCGGTTGCGGTCCCGGTGATCGCGCTCGGCGAGCGCCGCCGCCAGCGTTCTGTGATGCTCGTCCGGCAATTCGCCGGCGCGCCGGCGCACGCGCTCGGATGGGTCCGCATCCAGAAATATTTTGACACGCGCCTCCGGGAAAACCACAGACCCGATGTCGCGGCCTTCCATCACCACATTCTCGTGACGCGCCATCTCGCGCTGCTTGGCTACCATCGCTGTGCGCACGCCGCCGATGGCGGCAACCTGAGAAGCCATCGTGGAAATCTCCGGCGCGCGGATCGCCTCTGTTACATCTTCCCCGTTGAGCCGCACGTGGCGGTGGCCGGGCAGTTCGATCTCCGCCGCGATGGCCAGCTGTTCGAGGCGCTGCGCATCGGATGCCGCCGTGCCTGTGCGCGAAGCCCACAAAGCAACCGCGCGGTACATTGCGCCGGTATCGATATACGTGTAGCCCAGCCGCTCCGCGATGGCGCGCGCAATCGTACTTTTCCCCGCGCCCGCGGGGCCGTCAATGGCGATAACGTGCCCCATCGTTCAGGCCGTAGCCTGGGCCCGCGGTTTGCGGTGAGCACGTCCGATGCCGGTGTAATCGAATCCAGCCTTGCATGCTTCGTCCGGGCTGAAGAGGTTGCGGCCGTCGACCAGCACGGCCGTTTTCATGCGCCCCGCCAGCTCCATCAGATTGAGCTCGGCGAATTCGGGCCATTCCGTGACCAGCAGAAGCGCGTCAGCCTGCTCGGCTGCCTGCGCGGCGCTTGAACAGTACTGCACTTTCAGGCCGGGATACTGCTCGCGGCAGGCGTCCATGGCGATCGGGTCGTAAGCGCGCACGCGCGCCCCGAGACGGATCAGCTTCTCCGCAATCTGCAGGCTCGGTGCGTCGCGAAGATCGTCCGTGTTGGGCTTGAAAGCGAGACCCAGCATGGCGACCGTGCGGCCTTTGAGGATGAAAAGCTTTTCCTGGAGCTTTTGAATCACCACCTGTCGCTGCAGGCGATTGACGGAGATCGATGCATCGAGCAACTGCGGGTGATAGCCATATTCGTTCGCTGTGTGCAGCAGCGAGCTGATGTCTTTGCCGAAGCAGCTTCCGCCCCAGCCGAGACCCGCGTTCAGAAAGCCCATCCCGATGCGCGCGTCGAGTCCGATGCCGGTCATCACTTCCTTCACGTCGGCATCCACCCGCTCGCAGATGTTGGCGATTTCATTCGCGAAACCGATCTTCATCGCGAGGAAGGCATTGGCGGAGTACTTGATCATTTCCGCGCTCGTGAGCGTGGTGGTCACGAGAGGAGCATGGTCAACCCGCGCCGGACGCGGCGCAAATGCCGGGGCGTCAAACTTCTGCTCCGAAAGCGCGCGGTAGAGTTCCCGCAGGAGGCTCAGCGACCGCTCGTCTTCCGTTCCGATCACAATGCGGTCCGGGTACAGCGAATCGTGAATGGCCGACCCTTCCCGCAGAAATTCGGGATTGCTGGCCACGCTGAATTCAATCCGGCCGTCCGCTTCCGGAATGCCTTCGCGGATCAGCGCCCCGACGAGATTGCCCGAGCCGACCGGCACGGTCGATTTATTGATGACGACCCGGTAGCGCGAGGAGTCCATCGCGGCGCCGACACCGCGCGCGGCGGCTTCAAGGTACGTCAGGTTCGATTCGCCCGAGGGCAGCGGCGGTGTGCCCACCGCGATAAAGATGGCGTCGCTCTCGCGAACCGATCCCGTGAGGTCGGTCTCGAAATCGATACCGCCCTTGTGCGCCGCGAGCGCCAGGAGCTCGCCAAGGCCGGGTTCATAGATAACCGGGTCGCCTTTTCGAAGCTTTTCGACCTTGCTCCGATCGGTATCGACGCACGTCACCCGATGCCCGAGATAAGCCAGACAGGCACCCGTAACCGTGCCCACATACCCAGTTCCTACAACCGTGACTCTCATCTGATCTTCAGGGTAACCCAACGACCCTGAACGCACGATATTGCTTGTGGTCAGTACGTACTATGTTGCTTTGGCGGTAAAGTGATCGAAACCCGCGGGCGTCACCGGCTTGCCTTCGAGCCGGATTTCCCCGGCCGTTCCTGCCGCGATCACCCCGATACGTGTCAGCGGCAGCCCTTCCAGTTTTCCCGGGACTCTTGTTCCCTGACGCACGCAGAAGAGCAGTTCATATTCCTCGCCGCCATGCAGCGCCTGCTCCGGCGAAGC
>DASZVV010000439.1:0-3131 GCA_035546955.1 Bryobacteraceae bacterium | reverse complement strand
GATCGCGTGCGGATTTGAGATCCCGTCCGAAAGGTTTCTCGACCACGACGCGCGCGTTTTTCGCCGTGCCGGACTGGGCCAGTCCCTCCGCCACCGGCGCAAACATACTCGGCGGAATCGCGAAATAGTGCAGCGGGCAATTGGCGCCCGCCAGATGTTTCGCGAGTTCAGCGAAGGTGGAGACGTCACGATAATCGCCATCCACGTAGCGCAGCAGCGAACAAAGCTTAGCGAAAGCCTCTTCATCGATACCGCCGTGACTGGCAATGCTGTCACGCGCGCGCGCCTTCAATTGCTCCAGGTTCCAGCCGGCTTTCGCGACGCCCACGATCGGGATATCCATTCCGTGGCGTTTCACGAGAGCGTGAAGCGCCGGAAAGATCTGCTTGTAAGCCAGGTCGCCCGTGGCCCCAAAGAAAACGAAGGCGTCGGAATTTACATCGCTCATTGGCGTTTGTACCTTCCCAATACTGGTTATCGCACGGGCAACAACGCGGAGCGCCCGGGGAACACCGATGCTCTACAGTTGGAAGGGGAGCACGCGTCCACTCGCATTGCACATAGGCGAATCATTTCGGTTCAGTATTCTGGCGATCCGGCATAATCCGGTGCGATCTTTGCTGACAGCGCTCGGCATGGTGATCGGTACCGCGTCCGTCATTCTGGTGGTCACAATTTCTCTCACCAGCCAGGACTATATTCTCCAGCAGATCGAAGGCGTTGGATCGAACATGATTTTCGCCTCGTATGAGATCGGCACCCAGTCGTCATCGGCGGAGGTCAGCGGCGATTTCATCAAGCCGGCTGACGTGCAGGCCGTCCGCGATCAACTCGCCGCGCGAATCACCGCAGCCACCGGCGTGGAGAGTAACTACGATTCCATGTTCCTGAACGGCCGCGAACAGCACCTGCTGGTCATCGGGACGGATCAATACTATCAGGAGGTTCGAAATATCCTTGTGCTCGCCGGGCGATTCCTCGACTCCAGCGACATCACTCTGCGGCAGAAAGTGGCACTGCTCACCGAAAAACTCGCAGCCAGCATTTACGGCAGCCAGCAGGCAGCCGTCGGCCAGAAGATCAAAATTCATGGCCTGCAATTCACGGTGATCGGCACTTTCAAAGAAAAAGTGTCCACGTTTGGCCAATCCGAGCTCAACGACAAGACCGTTCTCATTCCGATTACGGTTCAGAAGTATTTTGTGCCGGTTGACCGCATCGATCCGATGTACGTCCAGGTTCGCAACGCGAAGGACGTGGAATCGGTGACAACGCAGGTGCAGGAACTGCTCCAGAGCCGCCACCGCGCGGGCGCAACCTACAAAGTCGAAAACCTGACCGGAATTCTGGCGGCGGCGAAGAGCATTGCGCTGGTGCTCACACTCGTCCTGATACTGGTCTCGGCGATTGCACTGGTGATTTCCGGTATCGGGATCATGAACATCATGCTCGTGACCGTCACGGAGCGGACCCGGGAGATCGGCCTGCGTAAAGCGGTGGGCGCGCCGCGCAAAGACATCCTGCTGCAGTTTCTGCTGGAAGCCGTCATTATCAGCCTGGCCGGCGGGATAATAGGGATTCTCATCGGGGTTGCGATGCCGCTCAGCGTGCGCTTCTTCACCGACCTCAAGATTCCGATCTCCGCCTGGTCGATTGTGATCGCCTTTTCGGTTTCGAGCCTGGTGGGGCTGATTTTCGGGATTCTGCCGGCGAACCGGGCCTCGCGCTTGAATCCGACCGAAGCGCTGCGCTACGAATAGTGCATGCGCATTTTTCGTTTTATCACGGCGATGGCTGTGGCGGTGCCTGTTTGTGCGTTCGCCGAAACGCACACGATGACGATGAAGCAGGCCGTGGATCGCGGCCTGGCCAGTAACCCGGACGTCACGCTGGCAAAGCTGGACGAACTGAAGGCGATCCAGGGGATCAAGGTTGCGGAAGCGCCGTTTTATCCGCGGATCGGCGCGGGTACCGGTCTGGCGTACACGAACGGTTTCCCGCTCAGTATTGAAGGCTCGGCACCCTCCATTATTCAGGCGAAGGCGAACGAATATCTGTTCAATCAGCCCCAGCGCTACGCCGTGAAACAGGAACGCGAGAATGCCAAAACCGCGGGATTCGCCGCGGCGCAGAAACGGGACGAGATCGCTTTCCAGATTGCATCGCTTTATATCGATGCAGACCGCGCCAACCGGCTGATCGACACCGCACAGGGACAGATCGGCAGTTTTGAAAAAGTGCTCAGCACGGTTCAGGCGCGCATTGAGGAAGGCCGCGAGTTGTCCATTGACGGCGCCCAGGCGCAGGTGAATCTGACGCGCGCGAAAGTGCGGCTGAGCGATCTGGAATCCGACCGCGATACGGCTGAGCGCAAACTGGCGATCGCTCTCGGATATGGGGCGGACGATCTGGTTGCGCCCTCATCCGAAGAGCGCCCCGCGGCGGCGCAGACCGAGGATGAAGCGGCGGCCGTGCAGACTGCGCTGGCGGCCAGCCCGGAGATCAAGCGCATTCAGTCCGAGCTTGTGGCGAAGGGATTCGAAATCAAAGGAACGGAATCGCGGCGATTGCCACAGGTGGATCTCGTCGCGCAGTACGCGCTCTTCGCGAAGTACAACAATCTGCAGCAATACTTCGCGAAATTCCAGCGCAACAATGGCGAGTTGGGTGCTTCGATTCAGTTCCCGTTATTCGCCGGCGTCGGCATCAAGGCTGAAATCGCGCAGCTTGATACGGATCAGAAACATCTTGAAGTGGAGCTCGAATCCGCGAAGGCGAATATCCAGATGGCTGTTCATCAGGCGTACCAGGGGATCGACCGTTCGAAGCTTGCGAGCGACCTGGCGAAACAGGATCTCGATCTCGCGCGGCAACGGCTGACGCTTGTTCTCGATCAGCTCAGTGACGGCCATGCAACGCTGCGCGACACCGAGCAGGCGCGCATCGACGAAGGCGAGAAGTGGATTGCGTTTTACGACGCGCAGTTCAATTTCGAGCGCGCACGGCTGGAGTTGCTGCGGCAGACGGGCGCGCTGGTGGCGTCGCTGCAGTAGCGGCTACTGGAACGCGATGCGATCTTTGTGGGCCTCGATCTTTGCAAAATCGATGCCCGGCACTTTCTTCAGATCGTC
>DASZVV010000438.1:0-17779 GCA_035546955.1 Bryobacteraceae bacterium | reverse complement strand
TTCTGCTCGGTGGCCAGGGCGGCGGCGGAGGAGACCGCGGCGGAGACGATTACGGCCAGCCGGTTTCCATGCCGCGCAGCGCCCAGCGAGGCGGCGGCGCATCGCACCAGCAGCCCGCACAGCAGGACGACTACGGTCAGGGCATCACGGACGACGACGTCCCGTTCTAGCAATCTCCGTGGGGCCGGCCGCCGGGCTTCTGCCCGGCGCAGGTTTCCCACCAAATCATGTCGCGGCAAATTACTTTCGAGCTTCAGGCCGAATGCCCGGTGACACGTGCGCGCGCTGGCGTCCTGCACACCGGGCACGGCGATATCCTTACGCCCGCCTTCATGCCTGTGGGCACGCAGGCCACGGTCAAGGGACTCAGCCAGCGCGATCTCTGGGAAGACCTCCGCGCCACCATCATTCTCTCGAATACGTATCACCTCTTTCTGCGGCCCGGCCATGAGCTGATCCGCCAGATGGGAGGCCTGCACCAGTTCATGGCATGGCCCGGTGCGATCCTCACTGATTCCGGCGGCTTCCAGGTCTTCAGTCTTTCCGACCTCCGCAAGATCACGGAGCGCGGTGTCACGTTCCAGTCGCATCTGAACGGCGACACCCATACGTTCACGCCTGAATCCACGGTCGACGTGCAGCTTGCGCTCGGCAGCGACATCATGATGGTTCTTGATGAGTGCCCGCCTTATCCCGTGAGTCATGAATCGGCGCGGGTCTCGATGAACCGCACCGTCCGGTGGGCGCGGGAAGCATTCGAGCACTACCGCCGCCGGATTGCCGACTCTCCGACGCGCCACGCACTTTTTCCGATTGTTCAGGGTTCGATGTTCCCGGATCTTCGCCGCGAATGCGCCGGGCGCCTAGCCGAGCTGGACGCGGACGGCTACGCGATCGGCGGCCTGTCCGTTGGAGAGCCGAGGCCGCTCAGCATGGAAATGGTGGAGGTCTCCGAGCCGCTTCTTCCGAAGGACCGGCCGCGTTATGCCATGGGGGTCGGGATGCCGGATGAATTACCGGAATATGTTGCGCGAGGCATCGACATGATGGATTGTGTCCTGCCGTCCCGAAATGCGCGTAATGGATCGCTCTTTACCTCAGAGGGCCGGGTGGTCATTAAGCACGCACGTTATAAAGAGGACAAGGGTGCTCTCGACCCGAATTGCTCCTGCTATACCTGCAAAACCTACTCCCGGGCCTATTTACGCCACCTTTTTCAGGCGGGAGAGATTCTTTTCGCCTCTTTGGCCACCCGCCACAATATACGCCGTTACCTTGACATCATGGGGGAGATCAGGCAGTCTATCCTATTGGGTCAATTTCCACAGTACCTGGAGTCCGTTCGCGCGCGTCTAACGAATAGCGGACATGCCGGTTGACGGGGATAGACTCCGGCCCCATCCTTTAGAACAGAGATCTGCATCCCGTGCTTTTTTCGCTTTTACTGCAACAGCAGCAGCCTGGCGGCAATTCCATCGCGCTTTTCGCGCCATACATCCTGATCGCGGTCGTCTTCTATTTTCTTCTCTTCATGCCCATGCAGCGGCAGAAGAAAAAGACGGCCGAGATGCTGAAAAACCTCAAGAGCGGGGATGTGGTAGCGACCAACGGCGGTATCGTCGGTACCATCGTTTCGGTGGACGCAGACACGATAGTATTAAGGGTCAAGCCGGATAACATCAAGCTCCAGTTTTCGCGGGCGGCGGTCAATTCGCTGGTGGCTCCCGAGAACAAGTAGGACTGGCGGCCCCGAACTCCCGGCACTGAACAGAGAAGAATAAGCATGCAACGTAATCTGACAATCAAAACAGGCGTCATCATTGCGACGATACTCGCCTGTATTTTCGGCGTCATCGGTTTTCCCAGCTCGCTCGCGCAGGCTGAAGCGAACATCGGAAGACGCATCCACCTCGGCCTCGATCTCAAGGGCGGCACCCACCTGGTGCTCTTCGTTCACACGCAGGACGCCGCGAAAACCAAGGCGGACGGACTGATCGAGTCGATCCAGTCGGAAGCCCGAACGCGCAATATCTCGTTCGCGAGCATCGACCACAACGATCCGCAGTCGGTGGCCGATACGGGCAAGATTGAGATCGATATCAAGGGCGTCGATCCGAGCAAGACTTCGGCGTTCCGCTCCATGATTGCCGATCTCTCTTCCGACTCGTGGATTCTCACGCCGGTCAATGGCACCGATTACAAGCTCACGATGAAGCCGAGCGCGGTAAACGAGCTCAAGAAGGACACCGTGGATCAGTCGATTGCGACGATCGATCGCCGCGTCAACGCCCTTGGTCTCACCGAGCAGACGGTGCAGGAACACGGCGATCCGACGGTGGACGCCGAGATCCTCGTGGAATTACCTGGTGTCGATGATCCGTCGCACGTCAAAGAGCTGATCGGCGAGACGGCGCAGTTGAAGATCGTGCAGGTCAAGGACGGGCCTTCGCAGAGCCGTGAGGCCGCGCTGGCCGCCAAGGGCGGAATCCTTCCCCTCGGCACCGAGCTTCTGGAATGGCCTGGCCACGGCTGGTATCTCGTGAACAAGGCCCCGGTCATTCGGGGACAGGATATTCGCAGCGCCACGGCCTCCCCCGATACCGATTCGCCCGGCCGCTGGGAAACCTCATTCAAGCTTTCCCAGGACGGCGGCAACAAGTTTGAGAAATTCACGTCCGCCAATATCGGCAACAATCTCGCGGTGGTTCTCGACAAGGACATCATTGACGTCGCCGTCATCCAGAACGCGATCCGCGATTCGGGCCGCATCAACGGTCTTTCCACCCAGCAGGAGGCGAGCGATCTCGAACTGGTGCTCCGGACTGGCGCGCTGCCGGCGAGTATCTCGTTCGGCAATGAGCGCACAGTCGGGCCGTCGCTCGGTGCGGATTCGATCCACGAAGGGATTTACGCGGGCATAGCCGGTCTCCTTGCCGTCATCATCGCGATGCTCGTGTATTACAAGCGGGCAGGCATCAACGCGGTGCTGGCGCTGCTGCTGAATACGATCATCCTGATTGCGGCGCTCGCCTATTTCGGCGCTACGCTGACGCTGCCGGGCATCGCTGGTATCATTCTGACCGTTGGTATGGCGGTCGATTCGAATGTCCTGATCTTTGAGAGAATTCGCGAAGAGCTGCGGGCCGGCAAGACAGTCAGCGCCGCGATCGATGCGGGATTCGGAAAGGCCTGGTGGACGATCGTCGACACCCACGTGACCACGATCGTTTCCTGTCTGTTCCTGTTTCTGTTCGGAACCGGCCCTGTGAAGGGGTTCGCGGTGACGCTGGTGATCGGTCTGTTTGCCAACGTGTTTACGGCGGTGTGGGTGTCGCGTGTGATCTTCGACTGGGAGACGTCGGGTAAGGAACTGGCAGAGCTCAGTATCTGATGCGGCCGGCGGGCCGGATTCCGGCAGCCGCTGGCGAAGGTGTGATAAGTTTTTTGATTCGTTCGGATAAGGTACGGGCGCGGCGGGTGGAACTCCCGCGGTGCTCGAAAACGAAAAAAAGATTAAAGGAACATTTTGACGGCGGCCGGTGTCACAAACAGTGGCACAGTTCGGCCGGGCCGCCGGGCGGGCAGTGATCGATGGAATTATTCAAAGAGACCAATTTTGATTTTCTCCGGTGGAAGTGGCCTTTCATCGGAGCCTCGCTGGTTCTGAGCGCCGCCGGGCTGATTAGTCTGGCGATCAACGGCGGACCCAAGCTGGGGATTGAGTTTAAGGGCGGCATGGAGATCACGGTCAAGTTCGCGACCTATCCCGGCGTGCAGACGGTGGAGAAAGTGCGTGACGCACTCGGCCCAGCGCTCTCCAGCACGCCGACCGTGCAATCCATTTCGGGCGGCTCAACCAATGAGCAGAACTCGATCGTGATCGGCACGGAAGGCGGCAGCGACCAGATGCTTGCGAAGAATCGCCAGATCGTTTTCGATACGCTGGCGAAAACTTTCGGGCAGCCTGGCAGCGGCAAGCTCGATTTCAACAACGCCACCGTGGATCAATTGACCTCGCGGTTGTCTGGACCTCTGCAGTCGGCGGGCGCTCAACTCTCGGATCAGCAGGTGCAGGATCTGATGAAAGCGCTCACGGCGAGGCGCGATAAAGACTATAGTGGGCTGATTACAAATTTTGACCAACTGAAGGGGGCGCCTGGCTTGACACCACAGGTGCTCACGGTGTTGAATCAGGAATGTTATCTCGCGCCCTACAATGCGTCGCGGGATATTCAGATTGTCGGCCCGAAAGTTGGCGAAGAACTTCGCAAACAGGCCGTGAATGCCACGCTGCTTGCTCTTGCCGGGATGCTGGTTTACATCTGGTTCCGGTTTGAGTGGATCTACGGAGTGGGGGCGGTTATCGCCTGTCTCCACGACACGATCATCACCATCGGACTTTTCTCGCTGTTCGGGAAAGAGATCACGCTGACAGTGATCGCGGCGCTGTTGACCCTGGTCGGTTATTCCATGAACGATACGATTGTGATCTTCGATCGTATCCGCGAAAACAATCGCCTGAATAGCCGTGAGAGTCTGGCGGATCTGATCAATCGCAGCGTCAACCAGACGCTGAGCCGGACTGTGATGACGTCCGGTCTGACTTTCCTGGCGGTGATTGCGTTGTATCTCTTCGGCGGCCCGGTACTGCACGGCTTTGCTTTCGCGCTGGTTGTCGGTATCCTGATTGGAACTTATTCTTCGGTGTTTGTGGCGAGCCCGATTGTGCTGTTCTGGCATAACTTCGCGGACGCGAGAAAGAAGACGGCGCCTGTGGTGGCGCCCGCGCCGAAGCCGGTGGCTGAAGTGAAAGGGAAGAAGATCGGGAAAGTCAGATAGAGAACATTGACGGTCCTGGTGGGCCGGGATGGTTTTCCTGATATAGGTTCTTTGGTGTATGATGTGAGGCGCTGTGTCGCGCCCGGCTGGAAGTTCCGGGCCGTCTGAGGTGCCGGACCTGTTAGTGGGGTTTTAGATATTACGGCTCGCTCAAAGCGAAGCTGAAAAGAGGGAAACCATGTTCGAACAAACATTCGTTGATGGCGTGGGGAAAACCAAAAAGCCGTACACGATCATGCTGTCGTTTTTGATCCAGCTTGGTCTGATCGGCATTCTGGTGGTTATCCCGCTGATCTATTACGAGACGATGCCCGGCGCGCAGCTCTCGAGCTTCCTTGTGGCTCCGCCACCACCGCCGCCTCCGCCACCGCCGCCTCCGCCGCAGACGGTGAAGGTTGTCCACACAGCTCCGCGGCAGTTCGTCGCGAATCAGCTGATTGCTCCGAAGTCGGTCCCGCAGAAAATTCTGATGGTGACTGAAGAAGAAGCGCCGCTCTCGACGGGCGTGATCGGTGGTGTTCCCGGCGGTATGCCCGGTGCCGGAGCGCTCGGTGGAATTATCGGTGGTCTCCCGGCCGCCGCGCCGCCTCCTCCTCCCAAGACTCCGCCGCCGCCGCCCAAGCCGGTCGGTCCGCAGCGGGTTGGTGGTAACGTTCAGGCCGCAAATCTCATCAATGCTGTGAAGCCGGTTTATCCTCCGCTGGCAAAGATGGCCCGCCAGCAGGGAACCGTCCGGTTCGAAGCGACCATTTCGAAAGAAGGGACGATCGAAGACCTGAAGGTTCTGCCCGGCGCGCCGCCTCTGCTGGTCCAGGCGGCAACCGAAGCCGTGAAGCAGTGGCGCTATAAGCCGACCATGCTGAACGGCGAACCGGTGGAAGTGCTGACCACCATTGACGTGAACTTTAGTTTGACCAATTAGTCGGTTTCGGATTCGAAGTGCGGATTACCGGCGGCCAGCCCTGGCTGGCTGCCGGCCAGAAAATAGCTGAATAAAATCAACTCGCAGGAGAACAAGGACAAATGCTTTTACAGATGCAGGTTTGGGCGTTCATGCTTTTGCAGGAAGCCGGGGCGCCGGGATGGGATTTCCGCCACCTCTGGACTCAGATGGGCGGTCTGGCCAAGACCGTCGTCATCATCATGTTCCTGATGTCGGCGTGGTCGATCGGTGTGATGATCGATCGCATTATGGCCTTTAATGCGGCCCGTAAACAGAGCCGTCAGTTTGCGCCGGCTGTGGCGGGCGCGCTGCGCGAAGGCAAGCTCGATGAAGCCATCAAGGTTGCCGATCGCTACAAGAAGAGCCACCTCGCCAAGGTCGTGGTTGCCGGTCTGCAGGAATTCCAGGCGCATCAGGGCGCTTCGCAGATTTCCGGTGAGGAAATCGAAGCTTCCCGCCGCGCTCTCGAACGCTCCGAAGCCATTGTGCACGCCGAACTGAAGCGTGGCGTCAGCGCCCTGGCCACCATCGGTTCCACCGCGCCGTTCGTCGGTCTGTTCGGAACCGTCGTCGGCATCATCAACGCGTTCAAGACGATGGCCGCTCAGAAGACCCCCGGTATCGGCGCGATCGCCGGCGGTATTTCGGAAGCCCTCGTGACCACCGCCATTGGTCTGTTCGTGGCGGTTCCCGCGGTCTGGATGTACAACTACTTCACCGGCCGCGTGGATGCGTTCGACGTGGAAATGGGGAACTCCAGCTCGGAGCTCCTCGACTACTTCGTGAAGCGCGCTGAAGCAAAGGCCGGCACGCGTAAGTAAGTAAACAGAGCAGGTACCACAGCGAGTTGATTGGACTCCCGCGGCGGCGGTTGGGCTGCCAGTAAAATGGGCGCTCAAGCCACGCCGCGGGGAAAGTCCGGCCGCTCCAGGGAATCCACTCAGGAGAAAGCAGAATGAAATTAAAAGCAGCTCCGCCGCCGGTAGCGGACATCAACGTGACCCCAATGGTCGACGTGATGCTTGTTGTGCTGATCATCTTCATGGTCATCACCCCGATGCTCAATAAAGGCGCGAACATTAATCTGCCGGTTGCCCGCAACCCCAAAGCCCTGCCGGATGCGGACAAAGAAGACGCAGTGAAGGTTTCGATCACGCGCGACAGCCAGGTATTCCTCAGCCCGGGCCTCGAAAGAGTGCAGCCGGAAGATCTGGCCCCGAAAGTCCGCGACCTTCTGCAGAACCGTGCCGATAAGACCGTCTTCCTGCGCGCGGATGCGCGGGCCAAGTACGGCAAAGTGGAAGATGTTGTGGATAATCTGCGTTCCGGCGGTGTCGACCAGCTTGGTTTGCTGGCTGACCAGGACATGACCGCGCTCAACGAGAAGAAGTGACAGGATTTTTTTCCGCCCGCTCGCGCCGGCCCCGCACGCCCGGCGCCCGAGACCCGCGGATGACGACGGAATCGGAATTTTAAAGGAGCTACCTGTATGGCAATGGCAGTCGGGTCCGCTGGCGGACCCAAGGGCGATATCAACATGACGCCCATGATCGATATTCTGCTCGTTCTGCTGATTATCTTCATGGCGATTTCTCCGGTCACGCCGCACGGCCTGGATGCGCTGGCGCCTCAGCCGCCACCTCCGAACGCGCCGCAGCAGCCGGATGACCATACTGTCGTCATCGTCATCGACAAGTCCGGCAAGGTCAAAATCAATGAAGATGATGTCGACTGGAACAATCTCGAGAGCCGCCTGGTGGATATCTTCAAGCTCAGGGCGGAAAAGGTCGCGTTCGTCAAGGGCGATCCCGATCTCGATTTCCAGGTCATCGCGCGGGCTATCGATCTGGCTCACTCCGCCGGCGTCGATAAGGTCGGTCTCATGACTCCAAAGGTGGAGGCTGGCCAATAATGTCCCGTAAGATCCGGACAAACGGATGGACTCCCGTCGGCACCGCTCTCTTCGGAGCGCTGCTGTGCGTGGCACTGACAACCGCCGGTTGCGACAAGCTGAAGGCTCGCGACCATCTGAATCAGGGCGTGAATGCCTTCAAGGCCGGCAGCTATTCGCAGGCGGCCGATGAGTTCCGCCTGGCTATCGACGCCGATCCCAGTTTCGGTGTAGCGCGGCTCTATCTCGCCACCGCTTACGAACAGCAGTGGGTCCCCGGCACCGATACCGACGAGAACAAGAAGTTCTGGCAGGCCTCGATGGATGAGTTCAACAACGTTCTGAAGGATGACCCGAAGAACCTGCTCGCCACCGAATCCGTTGCCAGCCTCTACTTCAACCGCGGCAACACCAAAGGCCCTACCATGGCCGATGACATGGCCAAAGCCGAAGAGTGGAACAAGAAGGTGATCGCGCTCGATCCGAAGAACAAACAGGCGTATTACACCTTGGGCGTGATTCCGTGGCTCAACTTCGTCACAGCCGACCGTGAAGCCCGCAACACACTCGGTATGCGGCCCGATGAGCAGGCCCCGCTTAAGCCGGACGTCAAGGGCAAAACCCTCAAGGCGGACCTGAAGGCGAAGTACTGGCAGCCGTTGACTGACGGTATCGAGTACGAGAAGAAGGCTCTCGAAATCGATCCTCAATACGAAGACGCAATGTCCTACATGAACCTTCTGATTCGCTATCGCGCGGATCTGGAAGACACGAAGGACCAGTATTCGGCCGACATCAAAGATGCCGACGTCTGGATGAACAAGGCTCTCGAAACCACCAAGGCCAAAGCGGCCAAGAAGGCGGAAGCGGCCGCGAACGGCGCGTCCGAATAGCCTGTAGTCAGTTTCAAAAATGGGGCGGCTGGAACTATCCAGCCGCCCTTTTTTTATTGCCTGCACTAGAATAAAAGTGTGTCATCAGTTCCCGCGTCCGAACCGGCGCCGGATCCGATTCCTCCCGCGGCCCCTTCCGCGATAGCTTCCGATCCGGGATTTCAGCGCCTGCTCGCGACTGTTCGCGAACATCGCCCCAAAGAGAATTTTGCGGGCATCGAGAAAGCGTGGGAGTTCGCCGCCAGCCACCACGCCGGCCAGAAACGGGCCTCAGGCGAACCCTACCTCATGCATCCGCTTGCAGTGGCGCAGATTCTGGCAGAAATGCGGATGGATTCGGTCG
This sequence comes from Bryobacteraceae bacterium, assembly GCA_035546955.1. Lineage (GTDB taxonomy): Bacteria > Acidobacteriota > Terriglobia > Bryobacterales > Bryobacteraceae > BOG-234. Next base: position 8,870 of record DASZVV010000438.1, on the reverse strand, counting down.
CTATCCAGACCGGCCTGCTGCACGATATCGTTGAAGATACATCCGCTTCACGCGAGGATATTCGCAAGCTCTTCGGCGATGAAGTAGCCGCCTGCGTGGATGGCGTCACCAAACTCAGCAAGATCGACTTCACCTCCGCCGAAGACCGCCAGTCGGAAAACTACCGCAAAATGCTGCTCGCGATGGTGGACGACATCCGCGTCATCATCGTCAAACTGGCGGATCGCCTCCACAACATGCGCACTCTGGGTGCGCTGCCGCCCGAGCGCCGCGAACGCATTGCCCGCGAAACGATCGAAATTTACGCACCGATCGCGCACCGGCTCGGCATGGGTAAGATTCGCGGCGAACTCGAGGATCTGGCGTTCGTATACATGGAGCCGGAAGCCGCGGCTGAAATTTCCAAAACCATCGAGGACCAGCGCGCGGACAACGAAAAATATCTGGCCCGTATGCGCGCCACCGTTGAAGCCGAGCTGCGCCGCGAAGGTATTCCGGCCCGCGTCCAGGCCCGCGTCAAGCGCGCCTGGTCCGTCTACCAGAAACTGAAAAAGCAGAAAATCACGCTCGATCAGGTCTACGATCTTCTCGGCCTCCGCATCATCACGGATTCCGTTAAAAACTGCTATGGCGCGCTCGGCGTGATCCACAACGAGTGGCGTCCCGTTCCCGGGCGCATCAAGGATTTCATCGCTATTCCGCGGCCCAATCTCTATCAGTCGCTCCATACATCGGTGGTTGGTCCCGAAGGGCGGCACTTCGAGATTCAGATCCGCACCGAGGAAATGCACCGCATTGCGGAAGAGGGCATCGCGGCGCACTGGAAGTACAAGGAAGGCAAGCGCGGCATTCAGGACGATCAGCGCATTGCCTGGCTCCGCCAGCTTGTCGAATGGCAGCAGGATATGCGGAATCCAGGCGATTTCGATTCCACCCTGCGTCTTGATCTTTACGCCGAGGAAGTCTACTGTTTTACGCCGAAGGGCCGCGTAGTCTCGCTGCCGGCCGGTTCCACGCCGGTCGATTTTGCCTATGCCGTTCACTCCGAAGTCGGCAACACTTGTACCGGTGCGCGCGTCAATGGCCGCATCGTCCAGCTCCGCTACACCCTGAGGAACGGGGACGTGGTCGATATTCTGACCACCCCCGGACACCAGCCGAGCAAGGACTGGCTCTCGATCGTCAAGACTTCGCGCGCGCGCAACCGTATCAAGCACGTCATCAATGCGGGCGAACGCGAGCGCGCCATCGAAATCGGCCAGAAGTATCTCGAAAAGGAAGCGCGCCGCCTGGGTACCCGGATGGCATCGGTGCCGGACGAAGATCTGGAGCGCGTGGCGAACGAATACGGGCTCCACAAAACGGAAGACCTGTTCGCTGCTCTGGGATACGGGAAATTCTCCCCGCGCCAGGTGCTGCAAAAAGCCGTGCCGGAACTGGTGCCGGAGGAAGCGCCGGCGCCCGCGCCTGCTCCCGCCGAGCCTGCTGCGCCCGGACGCCGTGGAAAGTCCGATGACGACGCCATCAAGGTGAACGGCATTGGCGACCTGATGGTCTATCGCGCCAAGTGTTGTAATCCGATCCGCGGAGATGCGATCGTAGGTTACGTCACCCGCGGTAAAGGCGTCGCGGTCCACACGCGTCTGTGTCCGAACGTGCAGAACCTGATGTACGATGCCGAACGCCGCATTGACGTGGAATGGTCGCGCAATGCCGATGAGACATTCCCGGTCCGGATCGTGGTCCACACCGATGACAGGCCGGGCCTGCTGCACCAGATCACTTCCGCCATCGCGGATGAGAAAATCAATGTAAGGAATCTTGAGGCGCGTACCGACTTCAGCCAGCAGACCGACGCCGCCATCATCGAAATGACCGTCGAAGTTCGCGACCGCAAACAGCTCGATAAGCTCTGCGCCGCGATGCGGCGTCTCTCCGGTATCCGCGATGTCGAACGCACTCACCAGTCCTGACGCACGAATGACCACATTAGCCACCGACCCTGAGCACATCGCGGTATCCAAATCGCGCGGCATCGATATCGACTGGAAAGACGGGCATCACAGCTCGTACACCGTCGAATATCTCCGCGACTGGTGTCCCTGCGCCACCTGCACCGGCGCACACGGAACCGAGCCGCGAAAGAAATCGACAGAAGAACCGAAAGAGTTGTTTCCAATGTTCAAGCCGCGGATCCGGATGAACAGCATCGAGCAGTCCGGAAACTACGCGCTGCACATCTCCTGGAATGACGGCCATTCTTCGGGCATCTACTCGTGGGATCATTTGAGACGGATCTGTCCCTGCGAAATCTGTAAGCCGCCGGCCGGCGCCAGCCCGAAATAATGTCGCGGAAAATCGCCATCGTAGAGGACGAAGCCGAGCTCGCCGGGCTGATCGAATACAACCTCACGCGTTCCGGCTTTGATCCCCGCGTCTTCAACGGCGGCGACGGCACTCTCGCGGCGCTGGAAAAATTCGCGCCTGATCTGATTGTTCTCGATGTCATGCTGCCTGGCCACGATGGCTTCGAGCTTTGCCGGCGTATTCGTTCCGGCGGCCGCCTTTCACGCGCGCCGATTCTGTTCCTCACCGCGAGGACGGACGAGGTGGACCGCGTGCTGGGTCTCGAAATCGGCGGCGACGATTACATCACCAAGCCGTTCAGCCCGCGCGAGCTGGTGGCCCGCATCAAAGCGCATCTCCGCCGCATGGAGGGAGAGGCGGAGCCCGGGTCGTCCGAAGTGCAACTCGGTCCGTTTCGTGTCGATCAGGCGGCGCGGCGGGTTTATCAGGCTGGCAAAGAGCTGGACCTGACCTCTACGGAATACAAACTGCTGGAGTTCTTCATTCTTCATCCAGGCCACGCATTCTCCCGGGATCAGCTTCTGCAGCACGTCTGGGGCGAGCAGCATTTCGTCACTCCGCGGACCGTGGATGTCCACGTACGGCGACTGCGCGAGCAGATCGAAGAAAAGCCCGATGAACCGACGTTTCTGGCGACGGTACGGGGGTTCGGCTACCGGTTCGAAGCCGCGTAAGGTCCTCTCAACCAAATGCGGTTTCAAAACGTCATGGATGCATGCCGCGTCGTTGTCTTGTACTGCTGATAGCAGCCGCCGGCTTCCTGACCGGGCAGCCGCCCGCGAAGCCGAAGTTCGATGTTGTCTCCATCAAAGAAAACAGCGACAATGGTGGCCCGCCCATCTGGACGCCGCAACGCTCAGGCAATCGAGTGAGGCTGCGGAAGGTGCGTCCCGAAATCATCATCGACTATGCCTGGCACATCGACAGCCTGTGGCAGGTATCGTTTCCAGACAACATGCCGCTCGACTGGCTGGACGTGGAAGCAGAAGCGCCGGGGAATCCGGATGAAGACACACTACGGCTCATGTTCCAGTCGATGCTGGAAGACCGGTTCAAAGTAAAAGCTCACTATGAGCAGCGCGAGATTGAGCAGTGGGATCTGGTGGTCTCAAAGCCCGGCAAATTGCGGCCAACGAACCCCGAGAGCACGATGACTCTTTCGGGTCGCCCCGTTCCTCGAGGAACTGCGGCCATAGCCCGCGAGGCTGACGGCCGTCATCTCATCAGCAGCGCCTGTTCCATCGCCCAAATCGCCGATTCCTTCAGCCGCATCCTGCACGCGCCGGTCGCCAATCAGACGAATCTGGCGGGCGTTTACGAGTACAACATCCTGCTGGATGAAGATCCGCCCAATCTCCCTTCGGTCGTCTACCGCGAACTCGGCCTTAAACTCATTCGAAGCAAAGGACAAGCCCGGGTTCTGGTGGTCGAGCGAGTTGAGAAACCCACGCCGAACTGAGTCCCGAAGCCGAATGGTACTGCCGGAACTTCACCCACCGTTTACCCCGCCTTAACCTGGCTGTAACCGAATTCTTCGTACCCTGAAGGCGTAAGGATACAGCCTTGTGGCAAAAAGAATACTGCTCATTGAGGACGATACAGACCTCTACGCCCTTCTGAAATACAACCTCGAAAAAGAGGGTTTTGCATTCGCGGGTTCCCAGACCGGCCGTGGAGTTCTCGATCTCTGCCGGCGGGTCCGCCCGGACCTGATTCTGCTCGACATCATGCTGCCGGATTCGGATGGCCTCGATGTCTGCAAAAGCATCCGCAACGACGCTCAGTTCGCCCAGATTCCGATCATTTTCCTGACCGCCCGCGCCTCGGAAACCGACCGGATTGTGGGCCTTGAGCTGGGGGCCAACGATTACATCGTGAAGCCGTTCTTCGTGCGCGAGGTCATTGCGCGCATCAAGCTGCAGTTCCGCGGCCCGGCGGCTCCATCCCGCTCGCTGAAGGCCGGCGGCATTGAGCTGGACCGGACGAGCTGCCGGGTTACTCTCAACGGCTCCAATATCACGCTGACCGCCACCGAATTCCGGCTGCTCGAGTTCCTGATGAGCCGTCCCGGCGTTGTCTTCAGCCGCGAGCAATTGCTCAACGGCGTCTGGGGCCAGGATCGCGCCGTAACGGACCGCACTGTGGATGTCTACGTCCTTCGGCTGCGCCAGAAGATCGAAGCCGATACGGCCGCCCCGCGCCTGATTCACTCCGTCCGCGGATTTGGGTACTCCTTCGAACCCAGAGCTTCGGATACACCGGAAACCATTGCGTCCGAAGAAGCCAGACTCCAGACGGCGAGTTAGATCGTGTTACGCTTGACCGCGTGGCCACCAATCTCATTGAGATTGATCCCGAATCCCCGTCGGTAGAAGCGCTCGATCGCGCCGAGGCAGCAATCCGGCTCGGTCAGGTAGTCGCCATCCCGACGGATGCGCTCTACGCGCTGGTTGCCGATCCGTTCGATCTGCGGGCCGTCCGTCAGGTCTATCACGCGAAGGGCAGGGAAAACCACCGGCCGCTGCCGCTTTTTGTCCGGGATACCCTGATGGTGGAAGAACTGGTGCGCGAAGTCACCCCGCGCTTTCAGGTTCTGGCGCGCCGATTCTGGCCCGGGCCGCTCACCATCATCATGACCGCATCGGCAACGCTGCCATTGCGTGCCACGGGCAACACCGGCAGGCTGGCGGTCAGACAATCGAGGTCCCGCCTGGTGGATGAGCTTCTGACGCGCCTCGATCAGCCTCTGATCGCCACCAGCGCCAATCTGTCCGGCCGGCCCACCTGCACGAGCGGCATCGAGGTTTTTGGCGTCATGGATGGCCGTGTGGATCTCGTGCTCGACGGCGGTCCCAGCCTTGGCATCGGCGCCACGACGCTCGATATTACGGAATTCGACTGGCGGCTTATCCGCGAGGGCGCCATCCCGCAAGCCGAGATTGCCGAATGTCTCGACGGCGCAGGGTGAACGTCAGCGGATCGATTCCGGCGCCGATCCGAGTTTGATCGTCACCTTCATCGTGTGGCCGTCACGGTAAATCGTGAGCTGAATCGACTCTCCGCCGCGCTTCTGCATGATGGCCTGCGTCAGCGATTGCTCGCTGTCCACCGGCTTGCCGTCGATGGCTTCGATCAGATCGCCGCCGATGCCCAGTTCGTTGAAGCCGAAGCGGATCACTCTCGATGGCCCATGGAGAACGCCAGCCGCGGGTGAGCCGTCGTCAATCTGCTGGATCAGCAATCCGCCGGAGACCGGCAGATCCAGCCGATCGGCGAATTGCCAGTTTGGCGGGATATAAACGGTCTGGCTGACGCCCAGAACCGCTCGTGAAATGTGGCCGGTGGCGCGGTACTCCTGGAGCATCGCTTTCACCCGGTTGATCGGCATCGCGAACCCGATCCCAATACTGCCTGCCTGGCCGCTCGCCGTCTGCGATCCCAGGATCATCGTGTTGACGCCGATCACGTTGCCGCTGGAATCGAGCAGCGGTCCCCCGCTGTTGCCGGGGTTAATCGCCGCGTCGGTTTGAATCAGCCCCTCCATCGTCACTCCGTCCTCGTTCTCGAGGCGGCGTCCCAGCGAACTCACGATGCCGGTCGTCAGTGTTCCGCCAAAACCGAACGGGTTGCCGATGGCGAGAACCTTCTGGCCCACCAGAAGCTTGTCGGAATCGCCGAGCGGCAGCGCCGTCAGTTTATGGCCCGCGTTGATCCTCAGGATGGCGAGATCGTCGCGGCTGTCAACACCCAAAATGTCGGCGTCATACTGCTTTGAATCTGATAAGGTCACCTGGACCTGACGCGCACCGGCGATCACGTGTTTATTCGTCACGATCTCGCCGTCTTCGTTGATGACAAACCCGGAGCCCGCGCCCTGCACGGGGAACACCTGGAAGAACATATTCCGCTGCAGGGAAACGCTGGTGATGCTGACCGTCGCGAGGTGGCTGGTTTTGTAGATATCGATGTTGTTCTGCTCATCGGCGCCGAAGCCCGTGGCGCCGTGAGCGGTGACAGGATCCATCCACAGCTTGCCGCTGGTCGAGAGCGGCCGCAGCAGTCTCTGCACGCTCCAGTTGCCATGTGTGGTGATCAGCCAGAACGTCGCCACCAGGACTAAAGTCAAAATGAGCGCGCGTGGTCTCATGCCGCGAGTCTCCTTAACTCCTCAAATATCAGTTTAGTTTGACGCAGGGTGTCTTCCTTTGTGCCGTTGGTGTCAACGATGTAGTCGGCTTTCGCCAGCTTTTCGGCCATGGGCATCTGGTGAGCCAGCCGCGCCATCACCTTCTCCCGCGTCGCGCCGGGCCGCTCCAGAGCGCGTTCCAGTTGCTGCTCCGGGCTGCAGGTGACGACGATCGTCTTCTTCATTCCCGGCATGCCGCCCGATTCGAACAGGATCGCCGCCACATAAACCACGATTCCGGCGGGATCGGCTGCAACGAAGCCGGCCACCATTTTCGCGGCGCGTTCCCGAACAGCCGGATGGACAATCGCGTTCAGCCGCGCCAGTTCTCCGGGTTTCCCGAAGACGAGTGAAGCTAGTTCCGCCCGGTCGGTTGTGCCAAAGGCCTGCAGGACCGCATCGTGGGCTTCGCCGCCTGGGCCGATGACTTCATGGCCCAGTTCGTCGGCCTCAATGGTGTGAGCGCCGAGCCGCCGCAATTCGGAGGCGACGAAACTCTTGCCGCACGCCATGCCTCCCGTCAACCCGGCGATCAGCATCGGCGTTCGGCGGCTTCAATCGTGTTCCGCATCAGCATCGCGATGGTGAGCGGGCCGACGCCGCCTGGAACCGGAGTATAGGCCGAGGCGACCTTCGCCATATCCGCGGGGCGCACGTCGCCAACCAGCAGAGAACCGCGGCGGTCGAAATCCGCCAGCCGCGAGGCATCGAAGATTCGCTCCGCTTCGGCGCGCGTCTCAACTTTGTTCATCCCCACGTCCACCACCACAGCGCCCGGACGAATATAGTCCTCGGTGATCATCGCCGGACGGCCGATTGCCGCCACCAGGATTTCCGCCGTGCGGCAGACGCCGGGAAGATCGCGCGTGCGGGAATGACAGATCGTGACGGTGGCATTTTCCTGCAGCAGCAAGAGCGCCATCGGCTTGCCGACAATATCGCTGCGGCCTACCACAACGGCATTCTGGCCGGCAATCGGAATCTGATTGCGCTTCAGAAGCTCAATCACGCCTGCAGGCGTGCAGGGCCGCAACCCCGGGCGTCCGGTTGAAAGCAACCCGGCGTTGTAGGGATGGAATCCGTCGACGTCTTTTTCCGGGGCGACAGCCAGCAGCGCCTTTTGCGCATCGATATGCGCCGGCAGCGGCAGTTGGACAAGGATGCCATCGATATCGGCCCGGGCGTTCAGGTCCGCGATGATTTCAAGCAGACCTTCGGTCGTGAGCGATGCATCGCGGGTGATCGTTTCATGATGCAGCCCCAGTTCCTCCGCCGTCTTCGTCTTGTTGCGGACGTAAACCGCCGATGCGGCGTTATCGCCTACCAGAACCACCGCCAGCCCCGGCGGCCGGCCGGCTTTCGCAATCATCTGCGCCACGCGCGGACGGCATTCTTCCTTGATCTGGTCGCGTACCGTGTTCCCGTTGAGAATCAGACTCATATCTAAGTTGTCAGCATTTCGCGGACGTTCGTTTCCACGATCCGGCGGATTTTTTCCTCTCCGAGGAATGTTTTTACAACCGGCGGCAGGTCCATATTGACGATGACATTCGCCTCGCTTACGTCAATGGTCCCGGCGAGCGGAACGGAAATGTAGCCCACTCTGCCGGTAAACGAAAACTGCATCTGGCCATCGTTCCACGTCTGCTTCTTATCCAGAATCTGGATGCTGGACCCTCCGACTCCGCCGAGGATGTGATCGAGACAGCGATCCATGACCGGTATTGCCCCTTGCTTCCCCAGTTGATGCCCGACTTCGACTCTCATGCCTCGTTCCTCTTGAGCTGCCCGCAGGCGGCGTAAATGTCGAGACCGCGCGGACGGCGGATAAAACACGGCACCGAACGCCGTACAATCTCCTGGAACGAGGCTACGCGCTCCGCGAGCGGCGTTTCATACGGAATGCCCGGTCCGGGATTCAGCGCGATCAGATTGACCTTGCAGTTGATGTTTCCGAGCATTCCCGCCACGCGGCGCGCGTCGGCATCGGTATCGTTCACGCCACGCAACAGCACGTATTCGAATGTCAGCCGCTCCCAGCTTCGCAGCGGATAAGCGCGGCACGCTTCCATCAGATCTTTCAAATGCCACTTACGCGTGATCGGCATCAGCGCCTGGCGTTGCTCTTCGGTGGAAGCATTCAGCGAAATCGCCAACTTCGGCCGCACCTCGGCTTTGCCCAGTTCTTCAATTTTCGGAATGATGCCCGACGTGGAAACCGTGATCCGGCGTTCGCTCATCCCGACTGCCTCGGGATCGGTAAGAATCCGCGTAGCCTTCAGAACGTTCGGAAGATTCAGCAGCGGCTCACCCATCC
>DASZVV010000437.1:0-18816 GCA_035546955.1 Bryobacteraceae bacterium | reverse complement strand
GAAGTTGCGGCCATCGAGCGGGAGGGTTTGGATCTGCGCGCCGTTGACGTGATAGCTGACCGAGCCGCTGGCGGTTTCGAGGAGGGTTGCGGCAGCGTTGACGCTGACGGATTGCGTGCCCTGGCCGATTTCAAGCCTGATGTCCTGCCGGATCTGGTCGCCAATGCGGAGGGTGATACCGGTTTGGGTGTACGGGCGGAAGCCGGTTTTTCCGGCGGTGAGAGAGTAGTCGCCGGCGTTGAGGCCGAGGAGGTGATATTCGCCGTGATCGTCCGAGGTGACTTTGGTTTTGATGTTGGTTGCCTGTTCGGTCGCGGTAATGGTGGCTTGCGGGACGGGGAGACCGGAAGGGTCCTCGATCGCGCCAAAGAGTTCCGCGTGGCCGGATTGGGCATGGGCGGGGAGCGCGGCAAGGAGCAGGACAAGGCTTAAGTACTTTAAGCAAGACATTGTCATTTAAGAATAACAATATGATTTTCAGGCGACGCAAAGAAATTAGCCACAGATGAACGCAGACGAACCGGAAAAGAGCTCGGAACTTTCCTGATCCTCCACTCGTATGGGTGATGAGGAGAAGTATGCGCCGTATGCAGGACGTGTCGCCCCGTCTCATTGCCCGGGCAGCCGGATTCTTTTACCTGCTTGTCTTTGCTGCCGGTTTTTTTTCCGAGTTTGGAGTGCGCGGACGGCTGGTGATTTATGCCGAATGCCTCAGCCACAGCGCGAAACATCCTGGCGCACCCGGTGTTGTACCGCCTGGGCGGTGCCGCTGAGACCGCCGTGCTGGTGAGCGACACCTGCGTTGCCCTCCTTTTCTACGCACTGTTCAAGCCGGTCAGCAGAAGCCTGTCTTTATCGGCGGCGGTTTTCCGGCTCCTGTTGGTCGCCGTGATAGCTGTCAGCCTGGTGAATTACTTTGCTCCACTCGGGATTCTGGGGAATCCGCATTTCCAGAACGCATTCAGAACGGAGCAGCTACAGGCGTTGGCGCTGGTGTCAATCGAAGCCTATTCGACGGGGTATGACGTTGCACTGGTCTTCTTCGGATTGCACTGTATTTTAGTGGGTTATCTTATCTTCCGGTCTCTTTTCCTGCCGCGGATTCTCGGCCTGATTATGGCGGCGGCCGGCGTCGCCTGGCTTACGTTTCTGTGGCCGCCATTTACCGCTCACCTGTACCCGTGGGTCCTTTTTCCCGGTGCCCTGGGAGAAGGACTGTTGACTCTGTGGTTGCTGGCGATGGGCGTTAATCCGCGGAGGTGGAACGAACAGGCGGCTCAGGTGGGGTATACGCAGTGCTAACTCTGCTACGGAAAATGCCGCCACGCCTGAAGGCCAGAACCGCCGGAGCCTTTTATTTGTTGAGCGTCGTCACCGCAGTGTTTGCGGAAGCCTTCATTCGCGGAAGAATCCTTTATGCGGTGGGTTTTGTTCCAGTGCTCTGTTTTACCGTTGTCACGCTGCTCCTCTACGGCGTTTTGCGGACGGTTGACCGAAACGTGTCGGCGCTTGCGGCCGCCTTCAATCTGACGGGGCTTTTTTTCGAGGCGATTGAACGTCACATCCAGAACATCAATATTGCGCTGCTGTTCCACGGTGCATATTGTTTGCTGATCGGCTATCTTGTAGTGCGATCTGCAACTCTACCTCGCCCACTGGGATTTCTGATAGCACTTGGCGGTCTGGGCTGGATGTTCGCCTCACTTCCCGCGCACGCGGGCCAATCGATTCAGGCCTATACCGTGTCGCTTGGATTCATTGGAGAAGGCCCGCTGATGCTGTGGCTTCTGGTCCGGGGAGTCTAGCGGGCGCACCGGCTGTTTCGGGTGATCCGAGTGCTAACGTTGAGGAATTATGTCCATGGAGTTCATCGAACCGGATTCCCGCCGCGTGGTGCGGAATGTGCTGGCGGGAGCGCGGGAGGCTTCGCGCCGGCGTTATGAGGAAGTAACGCAGGCGGCGACGCGGGCGGCCGAGGCATTGATTCCGCTGCAGGATGCGGATGGTTACTGGTGCGGTGAACTGACGGGCGATTCGACGCTGGAGTCCGATTATGTACTGCTGCAGTTGTGGATGTATCCGCCGGACGAGAGTGGCGCCTGGAATCCGCCGACGCGGGGGCGTCTGGAGAAAGCCTGCCGGCAGATTCTGAAGAATCAGCTGCCGGATGGCGGGTGGAGCATCTACAAGCCGGGTCCCTCCGAGCTGAATGCAACGGTTCGCGCTTACACGGCGCTGAAGCTCTGCGGATTCGATATCGCTTCGCCGGAAATGAGCAAGGCACGGGAATGTGCGCTCGCGCTGGGCGGCCTGCAGGCGTGCAACAGCTATACCAAGATCAACTTCAGCTTCTTCGATTTGTTCCCCAGGCGTTACGTGCCCAGTGTGCCACCGGAGATTGCGATTGCGCCGGGAGATGTTCTGTATGAGATGTCGTCGTGGACGCGCACGATCATCATCCCGCTTTCGATTGTGCAGGCGCTGGGGCAGGTGAAGGCGACTCCGCACGGGATGCGTGTGGACGAACTGCTTGCGCCGCGAAAGCGATTCACGCTGCCGAAACTGGATACCGCCGCGATTGTGTTCCGGCATGTGGATAAGGCGATCAAGCTCTGGGAGAAGCGCGGGCTGAAAAATGTACGCGCGAAGGCGATTCGGGAGGCGGAGCGATGGATGCTGGAGCGCACCCGGTACACCGATGGGCTGGGTGCGATTTATCCGTCCATGATGTACACGATCATGGCGCTGCAGTCGCTCGGATACGCAGATGACCAGCCGGACCTCATCGAGGCGATGCGGCATTTCGACAATCTGATCCTGGAAACGGAGACGCGATTTCAGTTTCAGCCGGCGGTGTCGCCGATTTGGGATACGGCGATTTGTGCCTATGCTCTGGGTGAGACGAAGCTGGGGCCTTCGGCTGAGGCGTTGACGAAGGCGGCCGATTGGCTGCTGAGCAAAGAGATCCGGCGGAAGGGCGATTGGTCTGTGAAGCGTCCGGTTTTGACGCCGTCAGGCTGGGCGTTTGAATTCGCGAACGAATTTTACCCGGATATAGATGACACGGCGATGGTACTGATCGCGCTGCGGCATGCGAAGGCGACGAATCCGGAAAAGCAGCGCGCCGCCGAGGCGAGGGCGGTGGAGTGGATTCTCGGAATGCAGTCGGCCGATGGGGGCTGGGCCGCGTTCGATGTCGACAATAACTGGCAGCTTTTGAACAAGGTTCCGTTTGCCGATCACAACGCGATGCTGGATCCCTCGTGTCCGGATATTACGGGGCGTGTGATCGATGCGCTGCTGCGCTGCGGACTGCCGCGCGATCATGCGGCGATTCAGAAGGGCGTGCGGTATTTGCTGAGCACGCAGGAGCGGGACGGGAGCTGGTTTGGCCGCTGGGGAGTGAACTACATTTACGGGACGTTTCTCGCGATGCGGGCGCTGGGCGCGGCGGCGCCGTATGAGGCGCGTCCGTCGATCGAGAAGGCGGCCCAGTTTCTGCGGCGCGTGCAGAATGCGGATGGCGGATGGGGTGAGAGTTGTGCGAGCTATCGCAGCCGGTGTTTCGCGGCGATGGCGAGTACGCCTTCGCAGACCGCGTGGGCGCTGCTGGGACTGGCAGCGGCGGGAGATGTGTCGTCAGAATGCGTGCACAGGGGAGTGGACTTTCTGACGGGTACACAGCAGGCGGATGGACGGTGGATCGAGGAGTTGACGACGGGGACGGGATTTCCGGAGGTGTTTTATATCAGCTTCGGGTTGTACAAGGATTATTTTCCGTTGCTGGCGCTGGCGACTTTGCGGGAACGGTGGGGGAGTTCGTCGCGATGACCGCCTGAGGCCTTACCCGAGCTGTTGCAGACGCCTGGCGGAAGGCAAGGAGGCCAGCCCGAGAGCCGGCCTCCGGCCTATTTGTCAGGCTTTTGCGGCTACAGGCGGGTAGGGTTGGGTCAGGAGTGCGGAGCCGGTTTCAAGCAGGGACTTCAGATTGGACATGATTTTGGGCCAGCCGCCGGAGACGGCCTCGATGAACTTTGAAGGATCGCGGTCGATGGTGTGGGTGATGGAGAGTTTGACCGCGAGGCCGGCCGGTTCCAGTTCGATGGTGCAGCGCGAGTCGCCTTCGGCTGTGAGTTCGGGCTTCATTTGATTCTGCCAGCGGATGACGAGGCGCTTCTGTGGCTCCGCTTCGAGGATCTCCCCCGAGTCGTAGAGCTGGCCTTCGGGGCCGAGCATCTTCCAGGGCGAACCCGCTGTCCATTCGCTTTCGCAGTGCACGCCGAACCAGTATTGCTTCATGAATTCGGTGTCGTCGGTCAGGGCTGACCACAGCTTCTCAGGCGTGGTGCGGATGTAGGTCACGTAAAGAAAAGTCGATTTAGGCATTGTCTTTCTCCAGTCGTTTTTTCAGATTTGAAAGCGCTTTGAGGCGCGGTTTTTCGAATTTGGCAATCCAGCGTTCGTAGATTTCCTGCAGCGGGACGGGGTTGAGGAAGTGGAGCTTTTCGCGGCCGCGCCGCAGCGTGGCGACGAGGTTGGCGGCTTCCAGAATGTCGAGGTGCTGGGTCACGCCCTGGCGCGACATGTCGAGGTGTTCGCAGAGCTCGTTGAGGGTGCGGCCGTCATGGGCGTTCAGAAGGTCGAGCAGCTTGCGCCGGCTGCGGTCGGCCAGGGCTTTGAAGAGCAGGTCGGTATCGTGTCGCTCGGGCATGTCTGAATACGCAAGTGATTGCTTGCCTGATAATAGGCAAGTGTCTGCTTGCATGTCAAGGGGTATCTGTAGAATGGCTGCGGAAGAGTGATGGGTGAGATCGATACATCGCTGGCGAAGTTCAGGCGGATACGCGGGTTATCGGCGATCCGCCTGGCCGCGGCCGCGGGTGTAAGCCGGCAGACGATCTACGCGATGGAAGCGGGTACGTACGTGCCGAATACCGCAGTGGCGCTGCGATTGGCGCGGGCGCTCGATACGTCGGTGGAAGAGCTGTTCCGGCTGGCGGGCAGCGATGCGGAACCGGAGCTGCGTTCTGAGCTCGCGGCGCTGCTGCCGGGTTCAGAGGAGCCGGTGCCGGGGCAGGCGGTGCAGCTTTGCCGCGTGGATCAGAAGCTGATGGCCTCGCCGCCGACGCCGGTGCCGTGGTATTTTCCGGCGGCGGACGCGGTGGTGGCGGATCAGCCCGGAAGGCAGGGAAAGACGCGGGTCCGCATCATCCATGGCGAAGGGGATTTCGGGAACCGGCTGTTGATTGCCGGGTGCGATCCGGGGATCTCGGTGCTCTCGCGCTATGCGCAGGCGGCGGGCGTGGAACTGGTGCTGGCGCATCGCAACAGCTCGCAGGCGCTCGGGCTGCTGAAGCAGGGCTGCGCGCATGTAGCGGGGACGCATCTGCGGGATGAGGCGAGCGGAGAATCGAATCTGCCTGAGATCGGGCGGATGTTCGCGAAAAATGCTGTGGCGGTGATTTCGTTCGCGGTGTGGGAGGAAGGGATTGTGACGGCGCGCGGGAACCCGAAAGGGATTCGTGGCGTCGCGGATCTGGCGAACCGCAATGTGACAATCGTGAACCGGGAGCAGGGCGCGGGCAGCCGGGCGCTGCTCGATTCGAAGCTGCGCGAACTGGGAATTGAGGCGAAGCGCGTGAAGGGCTACGGGAATCTCGCGCCGGGGCATTTGCCGGCGGCGTGGCAGGTGCTCGCGGGCGCGGCGGATTGCTGCATCGCGACACGGGCGGCCGCGAGGGTGTTCGGGCTGGATTTTATTCCCCTGGTGAGCGAGCGGTACGATCTCGCGATCCGGAAAGAGCATCTGGATCTGCCGGCGATGAAGGGGCTGCTCGATGTGCTGGGGCGGGCGGATTTCCGGCGGGAACTGGAAGGGCTGGGCGGGTACGACACGAAGGTGACGGGCCAACGGGTGTTGTAGGGGATCATCGCACCGCGTCGACGCAACGGCCTGATTTTTTCTGGAGAATGGTCACCGAACCGTCAGAGTTCGTTCAGCGGGTGCTTCGATGACGGCGGACGCCGATAGCGATGAGACCCAAGCCGAGAGCGATGAGGGGGATGGTGCCGGGTTCGGGGACGGCCGACTGTGCGCCAGCCGTAGCAGTGAGGCTGCCGGCGGTGATGACGCGGAGGTCGTCGGTGAAATTCCAGGTCTTCACGCTGAACGTGAGAGTGCGGAGGTCGGGGGAGATGGAGAAGTAATCCTGCGATGGGCTGAGCTCAAGGCCGGGCGCATCGTGGATGCTTCCGTATGTCGTGCCGCTGACACCGAGGAGCGGGTCAGTCGCGACGAGGTCGCTGCTGGTGGCGATGACGCCGAGGATATCGCTGCTGAAGGTGACGGAGCCGGTGAAGGTCGTGCCGGAGGTGACGGGGTCGGCATGAAGGTAAGTGTCGGAGATGAGGGTTCCGGCGGCGATGGAGCCGGGCGTCAGGCTGGCTTTCGATTGATAGAGGCCCGGCGCGGTGGCGTCCACAGTAATGGCGGAGGCGAAGACGAGATTCGTGTCTTCCATAAAGAGGAGGGCTTTGAGATCGTTCTCATCGGCGCCGGGGACGAGGGAATCGGGGGGAGTGTTGATGAAGCCGACGTCGCCGGAGTAGCTTGAGACCGTCGAACCGCCCCAGGCGGGTGCGGTAATCGCGAAAGCGGCGACTGTCAATATTAGTATGTGAGATTTCACACTTTCAGTATAGTAAAACACGCGTTTCAAATGCAAGTATGCCTTGGGTAACCGGCTCCAGTACCCTCCTTATGCCCCTGAAAACAGGTAATTTGGTGGCGATTTCCTCAAAATTGGTTATGGTACGAACCACCACTAATCAGTGGGGTTTGTGCTTTCGGCGAGAATAGGTTCCGATGACCCGAATCTTTGTGGCGGAGCAATCGTATTTTGAGGAGCGCGCGGCGGGGTTGGTGAGTATGCATCAGGGGCGGGTGCCGCAGGCACTGGCGCAGATTCGAGACTGGCATCCGGAGTTCGCTGGTTTGGCGGACGAAGCGGTTGCGGCGGCGCCGTTCAACCTCGACGCGGCACGGCTGGTTTATGCGCGGGAGCATGGTTCGGAATCCTGGGACGCATTCCTTCGGTGGGTTCAGGAGATCGCGGACGGACGGCGGCGTGAGCCGTTCCGCGATGCGTTTGTCGCGCTGGAGCAGCGGCGATTCGATGAGTTCGACGCGCTGCTACGAGCAAATCCGGATTTGCCGCGGGCGCGCGGCACAAACGGAAATGCTCTGCTGAACCTGGCGATCAGTGTGGCGCCGGGGGAGATGCGGATCGTCGAACTGCTTCTCGAAGGCGGCGCGGATGTAAATCAGGGGAATAACCGCGGGTGGACTGCGCTGCATCAGGCGGGCTATTCGAACAAACCGGATCTTGCGAAGCGTTTGCTCGCAGCGGGCGCGGACCCGACGCGCGAGGGGCATGGTGAAGGCGGGACACCGCTGGCGGCGGCATTGTTCTGGGGGCATCGCGAAGTGGCCGACGCGCTGGCGGAGGCGGAGATCGCGCCGCGGAATCTGCGGATCGCCGCCGGACTCCGGAGGCGGGATCTGATCGATGAATTCTTCGATGCGACGAGCGCGCTGAAGCCGGCGGCATTCGAGGGGCGCGGATTCTATCGGCCGCACAGCGGGTTTCCGGTGTGGCAGCCTTCGCGCGATCCGCAGGAAGTTCTGAACGAAGCGCTGGTGTGGGCGGCGAAGGCGGACCGCGTGGAAGTACTGGGAACGCTGATCGAGCGCGGGGCGGATATGAACGCCGTATCGCGGAACTCCGCTCATTTGGGCGGCGGCGAACAATCGGCTGGCATCCGCGCGATGGCTGCTGGAGCATGGGGCGAAGATCGGCCGCGGGACTTTCGGCGGACCGTCACATGGACAGGGGATTACGGCGCTGCATCTGGCGGCGCAGAGTGACCGCCTGGAGATGGCGCAACTTCTGCTCGATTTCGGCGCGGATGCCACGGTTGAGGACGATAACTACCACAGCACCGCGGCGGGATGGGCGGAGCATTTCGGATCGACGCATGTCGCGACGCTGCTCGAGCAGTGGAAGCAATGATCCGACCATTCCGCAAAGCGATGTAAATCCGGTACGCTCACCCCGACTAAAGGTTTGACTTTCCGGGTGAGTCTCGCTATCGTCAAAAGTTGCCCTGTTTTCCCGGTTTCCGGTCCAAAGAACCAGGGACCGAAGCTGGGTTCGCCGTTCTTCAATTTTCGTGACTGTTTCAGGTGTTTTGAGAGGATTTCGGGGTCGTCCGCACAGACCCGGCGCTTGGTTTGCGCCGGTACTCAACTGTCTGCTTTTTGTCGTTCTTCTCGCGATGGCGCAGCCGGCATTTTCGGTTGACCAGCCCATCGATTTTCCGCACAAAAAGCACGTTGCGATCGGTCTGCAGTGTCTCGATTGCCACATCATGGCGGACACCGGTCCGGCGGCGACGATTCCTTCGGTGGCGAAGTGCATGCTTTGCCACGCGAAGATTGCGACGGATAAACCGGAAGTGAAAAAAGTCGCCGCATATGCGGCGAAGGGCATCGAGATTCCCTGGGTGCGCGTATACACGTTCGAAAAGCAAGCGGATGTGCGGTTCAACCACGCGGCGCACATTCGAGCCAGGGTGGATTGCGCAACCTGTCACGGCGACATGGCGCAGGCGGAGACGGCACAGAAAAACGTGAACTTCAATATGGGCACGTGTCTGACATGCCATCGGCAGAAAGGGGCGCCGCAGGATTGCGCGACGTGCCACTACTAAGGCACCGCCACTGACGCTATGGAACGCCGCGATTTTTTCAAAATCCTCGGTGTGAGCACGGCCGGCGCCGCGGCTGTCGGCTGCGGCAGCAAGGATTCGATGATTCCGCTGCTGGTGCCGGAGCACAACATTCCGCTCGGTGTGGAGGCATGGCATCCCGGCGTGTGCACGGAGTGCGCGGCTGGTTGCGGGACAATCGCACGCGTGATGGGCGCGGACCGGGAGGTCGAAGTTAAAGGCGAGAAGGTCCGGCAGCGCATTGCAGCGGTCAAGAAACTGGAAGGCAATCCGCTGGATGCGGTGAGCGGCGGGCATCTGTGCGCGCGTGGTCAGGCAGCAGTCCAGGCGCTGTATCACCCGGACCGGCTGCAGGGCGCGATGAAGCGCCGCGGAGATAAGGGCAAAGGCGATTTCGCATCGGCCACGTGGGACGAAGCGGTGGCGGCGGTCGCGGACAAGATCAAAGCCGCCGATCCTTCGCGGGTGGTGTTCCTGACCGGACCGAACGTGGGCACGCGGTCGGCGGCGATCCAGGCGTTTCTGACGGCGATCAAAGCACCGGCGGCGACGGTTTGTTCGCTCTCGGATTTTGCGATTGAGCGGAAGGCCGCGGAGCAGGCGCTCGGATGGAAGGGCCTGCCGGTTTACGACATTGCCAATGCAACGAGCGTGCTTGGCGTGGGCGCGGATTTTCTGGGCGGATGGGAATCGCCGGTGTATTACATGCGGCAGTTCGGGAATTTCCGCCGGGGGCGTCCGGGTGTGCGCGGGCATCTGTTGCAGGCGGAATCGCGATATTCGGTCACCGCGCAGGCGGCGGACCAATGGATTCCGGTGCGGCCGGGAACGGAGCCGCAGTTTATCGCGGCGGTGGCGCGCATTCTGATCGATGCGAAGCTGGCGCCGAATGCGAATGCGCTGCCGGCGGCCGCGTCGCAGGCATTTCATTCGGCCGATGTGGAGTCGATTCTGAAGACGTGCGGGCTCGAAGCGAAACGCACGGTGCCGGCGATCCAGCAATTCGGTTCGTCACGGCTGCCGGTGGTGCTGGCGGGCGCGTCGGCCGTGCATACGAATTCGCTCGACGCGGTGATCGCATCGCACTATCTGAATCTGATGCTGGGCGCGGTGGGGCGGCAGGGCGGTGTGCTGGCGCCGGTGGGCGATGTGGCTGTGGAAGGAACCCCGCTCAGCGCGAGGCTGGCGAATGCGCAGGTGATTCTGGTGGATCAGACGAATCCGGCGTACACGCTGCCGAAGGGTTCCGGGATGCAGGATGCGCTGAACAAGGCGGCGATGGTGGTCAGCTTTGCGCCGGTCATTGACGACACGGCGGCATATGCGGATTTCATTCTGCCGGACGATCATCCGCTGGAGCGGAGTGTGGTGGTGATGGCGGCGGTGAGCGACCGGCCGTCGGTTGCCATAGCGGAGCCATTTGTTCAGCCGCTCTATCAGACGCGGGCCGTCGAGAAGACGCTCGGCGATATCGCGGATAAGCTTGGCGTGACGTACTCGGCGCCCACGCCGGCGGATGTGGTGAAGCCGATGCTGAAGGGCGATACGACGTATGCGGACGCGGCGCGCGATGGCGGGATCTGGCTGGATCCCGATCCGAAACCTGCGCCTGCGAAGCCGGGCAAGGACATGTCGCTGAACGCGGCGGTGTTCGCGGGTGACGCGGGGCAATATCCACTGCTGCTGCAGCCGTATCTTTCGGGTAAATTCCACGATGGCAGCGGAGCGCATCTGCCGTGGATGCAGGAACTGCCGCTGCCGGCTTCGAGCGCGATCTGGAGCGTGCCGGCGGAGATCGATCCGAAGACGGCGGATTCCATCGGAGTGGTGGATGGCGATCGCGTGCGGCTGGAATCGGCGCAGGGCTCGGTGGAAGCGCCGGTGTTCGTGAATCCGGCGGCGATTCCGGGCGTGGTGAGCATGGCGATTGGCGCGGGGCACGCGAATTATACGCGCTTCGGGACCGGCCTGGGGTCGAATCCGCTTTCGATTCTGGCGCCTTCCGTGGAAGCGGCCACAGGTGCGATTGCGACCGGCGCGACGCGGGTGAAGATATCGCGCGTGAGCGATGAGGGCGGGCTGATTCAGTTCTCGGTCCGCAAGCGCGAAGAGAAGCGGGACGCGTACAGATAGCGAGAACGGACTATGGCACATCGCTGGGGAATGGCAATCGATCTGGACCGCTGCACGGGCTGCGAAGCCTGCGTGGTGGCGTGCCATGCCGAAAACAATCTGCCGATTTCGACGCCTGATCAGGCGGCGGAGGGGCGCACCAATCACTGGATGCGCGTGGATCGTTATTACGAAGGCGAATTTCCGGACATCAAGGTGAAGTACATGCCGGTGCTTTGCCAGCAGTGCGACGAAGCGCCATGCGAACCCGTTTGTCCGACGCTTGCGACGTATCACAACCCGGAGGGCCTGAACGTACAGGTGTACAACCGGTGCGTCGGGACGTTCTACTGCGCGAATAACTGCCCGTACACGGTGCGGTACTTCAACTGGTTCGATCCGGTGTGGCCCGCGCCGCTCGAACTGCAGCATAACCCGGATGTATCGATTCGCTTCAAGGGCGTGATGGAGAAGTGCACGTTCTGCATTCAGCGAATCCGGCGCGGGAAGGATGATGCGCAGGCGGCGGGACGTGCGGTGGCGGATGGCGAAATTACGCCGGCGTGTGTGCAATCGTGCCCGGCGGATGCGCTGGTGTTCGGGGATCTGAACGATCCGGAGAGCAAAGTTTCGAAGCTGGCGGGCGACGACCGCGCCACGCATCTGCTCGAAGAACTCGGGACGAAGACGAAGGTTTTCTATCTGGAGCGCGGGAACTGATGGCGACGAACGCGAACCATCCGGAGCTTCTGCCCTACGCGAAAATTCGCGAGGATCTGTTCCGTCCGCTCTCCGGGATGTCGCGGAAGTATTTCATCGCGATCCTGATTCCGCTGCTGGTAATTCTGTTCGGCGCCTATTGCTGGATGGTGCAGCTGCGCACCGGCATGGGCGTGACCGGCCTGCAGCGGCCGGTGTTCTGGGGTTACTACATTGTCGATTTCGTTTTCTGGATCGGGATCTCGCACGCGGGCACGCTGATTTCGGCAATTCTGCGCCTGACCGATGCCGGATGGCGCAAGCCGATTACGCGCGCGGCGGAGGCGATCACGTTGTTCGCGCTGATGATCGGCGGCATGTTCCCGATCATTCACCTGGGGCGCGCGTGGTACTTCTATTGGCTGATTCCGTATCCGAATTCGCGGCTGCTCTGGCCGAATTTCCGCTCGCCGCTCCTTTGGGATCTGACCGCGATCCTGACTTACATGACCGGCAGCGCGATTTATCTCTATCTGCCATTGATTCCGGACATGGCGCAGCTCGCGGAGCATGCAACGCCATGGCGCCGGAAGCTGTATCGTGCGTTGTCGCTCGGGTGGACAGGCAGCGACAGGGAATGGCATTCGCTCGAACGCGCCATGAAGCTGATGGCGGCAATCATTCTGGCAGTGGCGATTTCAGTGCATACGGTGGTGGCGTGGGATTTCGCGATGGCGATCGCCCCGATGTGGCACAGTACGATTTTCGGACCGTACTTCGTGGTGGGCGCGATCTTCAGCGGACTGGCGGGTCTGATGATTGTGATGGCGTCGATCCGGAAGTTCATGGGGCTCGAGCAGTATCTGACGAAACATCACTTCGACAATCTGGCGAAGCTGCTGCTGCTGATGGCGGTACTCTGGCTCTACTTCACGCTGGCCGAACATCTGACGGTGTGGTACGGGAACGATCCTAGCGAAATGGCGGTGTTCGGGGCGAGGACGCGCGGGCGGTTCTCGTTTATCTTCTGGCTGATGTTTATGGTGAACTTCGTGATTCCGTTCGTGCTGCTGGGAATTAAAAAACTGCGCAGCATCACCACGGGAGTGATCGCGTCGGTTGGCGTGATTATCGGGATGTTCATCGAGCGCTACATCATTGTGGTGCCGACGCTGAGCAATACGAGACTGCCGGCGGCGAGCTCCGCGTTCTACACGCCGAGCTGGGTGGAACTGGGAATTACGGCGGCGACGTTCGCGGCGATGATTTTCCTCTATCTGGTTTTCTCGAAGCTGTTCCCGATCATCGCTGTCTGGGAATTCAAGCCGCATCCGCATGAGGACGAAGCCTGATGGCGACCACGTATCTCATCAGTGAATTCCGCGAGACCAATTCGCTCTCGACGGCGATTCATTCGCTGCGCGCGGCGGGCGTGAGCGATCACGACATGGATGTGTTCTCCGAGGAGCCGGTGGAACTGCACAAGGGCGTGCTGGACCGGCCGAGCAAAATGTCGCTGGTATCGGTGATTGGCGCGATCGTGTTTGGCGGCGGCTGCACCTGGCTCATGGAACTGGCGCAGTACAACTATCCGGTGCGCACGGGCGGGATGCCTCTGTTCTCGATGTGGGGAACGGGTGTCATCACGTATGAGACGACGATGATGGGCGCGGTTTTCGCGACGTTCGGCTATTTCCTGTGGGAGAGCGGACTGGTTCGCAAGCGAGACAAGACGGCGCCGGTGCCGAATGTTCCGCCGGAGACGATTTGCCTGCGGGTGCGGTGCGCGGGCGATCCCTCGAAAGCGGTGGCGGTGTTGTTTGAAGCCGGCGCCCCCCCGGTGGAGAAAAAGGTGACGGCATGAGGAAGACCGCGACAGGCGCGGCGGCGCTCTGGTGCGTGCTGGCATTTTCGCTCTTCGCGGCGGCCGGGAAACTGCCGCCGTGGGAGAAGAATCACCTGCTGATCGGGCAGGAACTCTATCGCACAAACTGTGTGGTGTGTCACGATATCGACCGTCCGCAGGCGCAGTCGAAGAAATTCGGTCCGAGTTTTTACCATCTTTTCCAGCGGGACAAGATGCCGCTTTCGGCGATGAAGCCGAATCGCGATTACATCAAGGTCCGTGTGAAGTTCGGCGGGGCGATTATGCCTGCTTTTGCGAAAAAGCTGAACGACAACGAGATCGATACGATCATCGATTACATTCAGTCGAAGTAGCCCGCAGGGTGCGCAACAGAGGCTCCGCCGCTCCAGCTACATACCGGTTTCCGGAAAGATGCCGAGCATCGGACGGAACTGCAGGGGAAGCGCAGTGGGGCGTAGTTCACGGTTCAGGAAAATGTGGTTCGAGCTGCCGGTGGCGAGGACTCGCGACGCTTCGCCATTTTCCGGGACCGAACGCATCTCATATCCAAAAGTGATGGCGCGGTGGTGGGCTCTCGTGACGATGGTGGAGATTTCGATCTCATCGTCGTAACGCGCGGGGCTCAAATAGCGGCAATCGACTTCGGTGACGGCCAGAAGGATGCCGTGATCGCGCTCAAGATCCTTATAGCGGAAACCATTGGCGCGGCAGTAATCGACGCGCGCGACTTCCATCCAGACGAGATAGTTGGCGTGGTACACGACGCCCATCTGATCGGTTTCCGAATAACGGACGCGGACGCGGGTAGTAACAGGAGACACAGGCGCTGAATCATCATGGTAGCGTGGGGCCTGGAAGCCGCACATATACGCATGGAGATCAGGGTACTGTTTTTCGGGTTGCTGAAAGAAATCTGCGGGATGGCGGAAGATCGCCTGCAGGCGCCGGAAGGCGTGGCCGCCGGGTTTGTCTTCGATCATTACGCGGCGAGGTATCCGAAGCTGGCGGGGATGGCGGGAAGCATCGTGATCGCGCGGAACCGGGAATTCACGGACCGCGGACAGATGCTGCAGGATGGGGACGAAATCGCGCTGCTGCCGCCGGTGAGCGGGGGCATGGTGCAGGAAATCGCCGACGCCGCGGGGCATTATTTCGCCCTTACGCGCGAGACGATCGACGTCCCGGCGCTCGAACAACGTCTTTTACTGGGTTTGGACGGCGCCATTGTAACTTTTCAGGGCGTGGTTCGTAACAATACCAGGGGCAGAGCGACTTTGCGCCTCGAATACGAATGTTACGAAGGCATGGCAATTCGGATGATGGCGGATATCGGGCGGGTGATCGCGGGGGAGTTTGCGGTCAGCCGTATCGCGATGGTGCACCGGCTGGGCACGCTGGAGATCGGCGAGGCGAGCGTGGTGGTCATCGCGACAGCGCCCCACCGGCGGCCGGCGTTCGACGCGGCGCTCGAAGGGATCAATCGTCTGAAGAAACTGGTGCCGGTCTGGAAGAAGGAACATTTCGCCGATGGTGAGGTCTGGGTGGAGGGAGAGTGGGATGCGAGTGCTCCGCGCGCCGGCAGCGCTTAGTCTGGCGTGCGTGCTGGCGCTGGCGCAGAACTCCACGACGACGTTTCGTGAAAATGTACGGCTGGTGCACGTGCTCGCGACTGTGAAGGATGAGGGGGGCGCGCCGGTGGGTTCGCTCGAGAAGGGCGATTTCGAAGTGCGGGATAACGGCGTGCCGCAGGAGATCGCCGTGTTCGAGCGCCAGACGGAGCAGCCGCTTTCGATTGCGATCCTGGTGGATGACAGCGCGTCGACGGCGATCGATCTGAAGTATGAAACAGATTCGGTGACGCGGTTTGTGAAGGCGCTCGTGCGGAGCGGGAATCCGGACGATGCGGCGTCGCTCTACACCTTCAACTGGGAGATTGTGCAGCAGACCGCATTCACGCGGAATGCGGCGGCGATCGACAAGCGTCTGCGGCAGGTGCGCGGCGACGGCGGGACAGCGATGTATGACGCGATTCTGCTGGCTTCGCGCGATATTGAGGACCGGCAGGGGCGCAAGGTGCTGGTCATCGTGACGGACGGCGGAGATACCGTAAGCCGTGCTACGTTCGGGCGTGCGGCGGAAGCGGCGCAACTGGCGGATGCGGTAATCTTTCCGGTGCTGGTGGTACCGATCAGCAATAACGCCGGGAGGAACATCGGCGGAGAGAACGCGCTGACAACGCTGGCGGAGCGCACGGGCGGGCGCGTGTTCCAGCCCACCATCGGGAAAGAAATGGATGCGGCGTTCGATGGAATTCTGCGAGACCTGCGGACACAATATTTGCTGGGGTTTTATCCGAAGAATGTGCCGCTCACGAGGGAGCGATTTCATACTCTGACGGTGACGGGAATGGGGCATGCGAATGCGGCCTGGACGATTTCGGCGCGCAGTGGATACTATGGAGAGGCGCTGCCCGCGGCGAATGCTTCGGCGAATTCGTCCGGAGACGTGAATTTATCGGCGCCCGACGAGACGGTGCGCGCTCCAAAGCCGGCGGCGAAATCGACGCAGCGAGGCGCTTCAACAACAACTGGGAGAGGGACCCGATAAATCATGGCGGTGAGCAAAGGCAAGGCCTCGCGGCCCGCGGAGCAGACGTTCGAAGAGACGCGGTATCTGAAGCAGCTGATCGAACGGAAGACTCCGGTTTGCGTGAAGCTGGCCGATAACGACGTGGTCACCGGGACGGTGGAGTATTACGATCAGCGGTTCATCCGGATCACCCGGAAGGGCGCGCCGAATCTGTTCATCTTCAAGCACGACATCAAGTACCTCTACGAGGTGGCGTAAGAAACGATGCCATCGTTTGTGGAAGCCGCGGTTGAGATTGCGCTCGCGGCGGGAAGTCTGCTGCGGTATTACGGCGAGCGGCGCATCGGATTTGAACTCAAGGGCGAGTTCGATCTGGTGACGGAGGCCGACAAGGCTTCGGAAAAGCTGGTAGTGGAGCGGCTGCGCCAGTATTTTCCCTCGCACTCCATTCAGGCGGAAGAGGGCGGGGGTGGCGAGACAGGGTCTGAGTACCGGTGGTATGTCGATCCGCTCGACGGCACCACGAATTTTGCGCATGCGTATCCGGTGTGGAGCGTGACGCTGGCGCTGGAGAAAGCGGGCGAGTTGATTGCGGGCGTGGTGTTCGACCCGAATCGCGATGAATTGTTCGCGGCGGAAAAAGGCGCGGGCGCGTTTCTGAACGGCAAGCGGATTCAGGTATCGAAGACAGCGAAACTGGGGCAGAGCCTTTCGTGCACGGGTTTTCCGAATCACGCGCGAACCGGCAATCCGAATATTTTTTTCTTCTATCAGCTCGCGATGGAGACGCATGGCGTGCGGCGGGGCGGCTCGGCCGCAATTGATTTGTCATATACCGCGTGCGGCCGGCTGGATGCGTTCTGGGAATTCGGGCTGAAGCCGTGGGATCTGGCGGCGGGGAAACTGATGGTGGTGGAAGCGGGCGGCGTTTGCACCGATATGCGGGGCGGGGTTCATTCGATGCAGTCGGAGGAGGTGATGGCGACGAATGGACTTCTGCATGAGGAGTTGAAGGCCCGTTTTGGTGAGGTTTTTCGGGGGGAATTGCGGCATGAAATGCCGCGGGTTGGGTAGGGACTCCGGAACTACACCGCCAGGTTACATACCGTTTTCACTTTTAATCTGCTCCCAGGGACTGGATCTGCCTTCGCGGCAATCCCGTTCCCTTATCGCGTTGGCGGAATCAGTTCCGCGGCATGTTCGCGTTCGATCTGGTCAACTCAATCCGTTCGACAACTTCTTCGCGCTCCGATAAATCACCTTCTTCGATGACATCCGCTGCATTCCTGCCCGTGCGCGCCGCGAAATCCTGAAGCGTCGCTTCTTTTTTCGCCGAAAGGTGCAGTTCCATGCGTGGCTCGATCATAACGCCACACCGGGAGCTGTCCGAAACATGCCACGTGTTTTCAGTGGGTTATCATGTGCTAAGCTAACGGTTTATCATGCGCACAGTTGACCTGATCCTGCGTAAACGCAGGGGTGAAGAACTCAGTGTGGAAGAAATCCAGCTTTTGGTGAATGGATATACCACCGGCGAAATTCCGGACTACCAGATGTCCGCGTTCCTCATGGCCACGTATTTCCGGGACATGACTGACCGTGAGCTCAGCGCGTTTACTGAGAGCATGATGAACTCCGGCGAGGTTTTGTCGCTGGATGACATTCCGGGGGTGAAGGTCGACAAGCATTCGACCGGCGGGGTGGGCGACAAGACCAGCCTGATCTGCGCGCCGATCGCGGCGGCAGCGGGCGTGGTGGTCCCGATGGTTTCGGGACGCGGCCTCGGCCACACGGGCGGAACGCTCGACAAGCTGGAATCGATCCCCGACTTCCGAACCAATCTGACGATCGACCAGGTCCGCGCACAGCTCGCGTCGCTGGGACTTTGCTTCATCGGGCAGGTGGATGCGATCGCGCCCGCCGATAACCGCATTTACGCGCTGCGCGATGTGACAGGGACGGTGGAATCGATCCCGCTGGTTGCCTCTTCGATCATGTCGAAGAAGCTGGCGGAAGGGATTAACGCGCTGGTGCTCGATGTGAAGGTGGGCAACGGGGCGTTCATGAAGCGGCAGGTGGATGCGCGGCGGTTGGCGCAGGCGATGGTGGGAATCGGGCGGCGGCGCGACATCCGCGTCCAGGCGCTGATCACGGATATGAACCAGCCGCTCGGCTTCGCGATCGGCAACGCGCTCGAAGTAATGGAAGTTTCGCAGACGCTGCAGAAATCCGGACCTGCCGATCTGACACGGCTCAGTCTCGAACTGGCGGCGCGCATGATTCACCTCGGCAAAAAGGCGGAGTCGCTCGAAGAGGCGCGGAAGATTGCCGAAGACAAGCTGATGGACGGCTCGGCATACGCGAAGTTCAAGCAGGTGGTGGAAGCGCAGGGCGGCAATCCGCAGGCGCTCGACCGGTTCGATTTGCTGCCGAATGCGACGGGCATGCGGGAAATCGTGACGCCGCGCGCCGGGTTCGTCAGCGCGATCATGGCGGAAGACATTGGCCGGGCCTCGCAGATGATGGGAGCCGGCAGGGCGTTCAAGGAAGACACGATCGATCCGGCGGTCGGCGTGATCCTCGAAGTGAAGGTCGGCGAAAAGGTGGATGCGGGCAGTGTGCTTTGCCGCCTCTACTACACGCGCGAAGAGGGACTCGAGGAAGCCGCCGAGATGGTGGAAGACGCGTTCCGCATTTCCGGCTCACGTCCCGAAGAGCGCGAGCTGATTCTGGAAGTCGTCAGCTAATCGCATGGGCCG
>DASZVV010000436.1:0-2123 GCA_035546955.1 Bryobacteraceae bacterium | reverse complement strand
GAAACTGTAGCGAGGGCTGACCGCGAGCGTGCTGCCCGTCATCAATGAACTTCGGCCGTTTGGATACCCAGTGACCTGATTAGAAGGAATATCACGACAAAGCCCGCGATCAGGCCAGTGGATGCGCCGAGGCCGAGCAGCACCGGATCGGCCAGAGCTCCGCGCAGGTTCAGGATTTCGAGGAAGACGCAATTTACGGTTACCGGCACGAATGCGGCAATCAGCGGCAGGCGCGGGCGATCGAGAGCGAAGCAGCAGCGCGAGATCAGGTCCATCAGGGTCCAGCCGATGAGGCAGGGGGCGAGGCCGACGAATACGTTTGAAACCAGCAGCGTCGATTCGGCAGTGAAACTGCCGCGCTGGAAGAGGAGGGCGATGACGGGGGTTCGCAGCAAGAGGCCGGCGACGCAGGAGATGACGGACGCAGCCGCCATCAGGCCGACGCTCTTCCGCATAAGGCGATAAGCATGCGAGGTTTCATTTGCGGCCTGGAGGCGGGCGATTTCCGGCATCAGCGAATTCGCGACCGGATAGACGAGGTAGGCGATCACCACATTCACACAGCGCATCGAGTAATCGAGCGCTGCGGCGACTCCGGCGCCGGACTGAGTCGCAAACGCGCGTGCGAGAACGATGTTAGCCGACATGAGCCCGGCGTACATCAGGTAGAACCCGGGTTTCGAGAGGATTTCGTGCGAAGGAAGGGAGACGGATTCGGTGGCCTCGGCGCGCAGGTCGCGGCTGGCGAACCACGTCACCGCCATCTGAATGGCAGCGCCCACGGTGTAGCCGACCGCGAAGCCGTATTCGCCGATGGCTTTCCACAGCAGCAGGGCAAACACGATGGTCGACCCATTGATACAGAACTGATAAGTCGCGGGCGCCACGAAGCGGCGTTCGGTGTAGAGCAGGGCGGAATAAATTCCGGATGCGCCTGAGAGAAAAATGCTGGGCGCGAGGATTTCCATCAGGACGATGGCCTCATGCTTCTGTTCAGGCGCGAGTCCTGGTCCGAGAAGCGCAACCAACTGCGGCGTAAAGAGCGCGACGAGAACGCTGAGCGATCCCAGAATCCACGCGAAGAGACTGCCTGCGCGGCGAAAAACGGCGAGCCGCTCGTGTGTTGCCCGCAGCATCAGCATGGGAACGAACGCCACAAGCAGGGTGTTGACGATGATGTTGTTGACTGTATCGGCGAGGCCGGTAGAGACAGCGAGCGCGTCAGCGTGGGCGCGCGTGCCCAGGAGATAAGCCGCGAGCGCGACCCGGATGAAGCCGGTGACGTTGCCGATCAATATCCCGCCGCCAACCACGAGACTGCCGCGCACAAGTGCGCTGTTGCGCAGTCTCGCGATCGTGCTGGAAAGAGGCGCCGTCAGGTTACTTTGTTACGGCGGCGAGAACCGCCTCATAGTTGGGATGGCTGCCGACTTCGGGAACGTATTCCACGTAGCGGATCTTATTATCCGGTCCCACGACAAAGATCGCGCGGCTGTGGATGCGAAGGTCCTTTATCAGCGTTCCGTAAGCCTCCCCGAATGATCCGTTGCGATGGTCGGACAGCATTTTGATGTTATCCAGCGCGAACGAATTGCAAAAGCGCTTCTGGGCGAAGGGGAGATCCATGCTGACAGTGAAGATCTGGACGCCGGGCAGGCGAGCGGATTCTTCATTAAAGCGCTTGGTTTGCGCATCGCAGACCGGGGTATCGAGCGAGGGAACCACACTGAAGATGCGCGTGCCGCTTCCGGTGGCGGCGAGATTAACGTCCTTCAGTGAATCATCCACCACGGAAAAGTCCGGGGCGTTATCACCGACCTTCAGCTCCGGTCCGATCAGGGTCATCGGTTTGCCTCCGAGTGTTGTCGCTCCTGGACGTTCCATCGTTATCTCCTGTGATTGGGGTATGAAACGCGCGGCCTGCGTACATGCCGCGCGGGAATGAATGCCTATTCTAGCAGTCTTGCCAGATCCTCTGTGTTGGTTACCGGGGCCTGGCAAGTGAAGTTTTCGCACAAACAGACCGCGGCCGGTCCCTTTGACAACTCCGCGGCGGCGGCATGGAAAGACGCGATTTCCGGGGTGGCGCGCAGCAGAATCCGGTTGGGATCGAACTTCTTCCA
>DASZVV010000435.1:0-60609 GCA_035546955.1 Bryobacteraceae bacterium | reverse complement strand
CGCGGCTTTTACAGCAGCGTCAGCAACGTCGATAATACTCGACGCCGAAAACGTCTCAATGATGCCGAGGGCGTCCGCCGCTGCAGGATCGAGCGCGACGTTCCCCATAATCGCAGGAAAAATCGAAGGATGAACCCGAGTGATGTGACGCTTCTCGATAATCGCGCCGCGGCCTGCGCTGTTGGCGGCTTCGAGGGACGCGCTTACCGCGTCCGAACTGCCGGCGACCGCGACCAGAAACTTCCCCGAGCAGATCGTCCGCGCCATCATGACCTTCACATTGGCGGCCTTGATCATGGCGTCTTCCACCGTATAGCCGCGGGCCACGCTCGAGAGCTCCACCAGTCCGATTGAATCGAGTTCTTCCATTGGTTTCTTCCTATGCCGTGATGGTCACGGAGCTGCTCACGTCAGTCACGGTGCCGTCAATGCTGGCGTGAATCCGCGCGCCGAGCGCCTTTTCCGCGGGTTTGGCGATCAGATCGCCGGCCTTGACTCTGTCGCCAACCTTCACCTGCGCCACGGCCGGAGCGCCGGTGTGCTGCTTCAGCGGCAGCACCACTTTCTTCGGACGGAATTCATGCTTCGTCAGCGGCCCAACATTCCGGTAATTATCGAGACCCAGCTTCAGAATCAGACGCTTCGTCGAAATGCGGCGATAGTCTTTCATCGGATGCACTTCGATGTCGTTGGGATCGCCTTTGAACTTGAGGCCCTGTTCGCGCGCGGCCGGCTTGCCCTGCACGCAGACGTTTTTCGGATCGAGATCCTCAGGGCAGGAGAACAGCGAGCACAGATTGCACTCACAGCAGTACAGTGTTGCCGCAGTGAGTTGCTCGTTCGACTTGCCGAACATCAGCGCGCGCATCGCCGCGTGGGGCTCAATGGGATGGCCCAGCAGGTAGCGCGGGCAAAGGTCGGTGCAGAATCGGCACTGGTCACAGGCAGCCTTGCCGATCTGGTGAATTTCCGCCCACGGCATACGGTACCGCTTGATCAGGGTATGGTCCGCCGGCAGCACGATAATCCCGCCCAGCGTTTTCGTCACCGGCTGATCCAGGCTTTGCGCCAGATTGCCCATCATGGCGCCGCCGAGCAGCACTCCGAAATCCGGAACGGTTGCGCCACCCGCGGCCTCGATGACTTCGCCGATCGTGATCCCAATGGGCACGGAAACGGTAATCGGGTCGGCTACTGCCCCGGCGACCGTCAGGTATTTGTGGGTGACCGGCTTATCGATCCCGATGTTCATGAGCGTTTCCACATTCATGACAACCGCGCCCACATCCTTCGGCAAACCGCCGGGCGGAATGACGCGCTTTGTGATGTCATTCACCATCACGAATTCGTCGCCCGCCGGGTACGAATCCGAGAGCGGGAAAATCCGCATGTCCGGCGGAAGCTTCGGCTGCAACGAGTCCATTACGCCGTGGTATTTGTTTTTGATCCCGATGACCGCCTCAGAGCAGCCGGCTAGGTTCATCGACACCCGAATGCCCTTGAGCATATCGTCGGCGTGGTGGAGCAGAAGTTCTTTGTCTTTATGGAGAAGTGGCTCGCACTCCGCGCCATTCACCAGGAGTTGCGGGACCTTGGTATTCAGTTTGACGGAGGTTGGAAAACCGGCGCCACCAGCACCCACAATCCCGAGTTCGGCAATTCGTTCCAGCGTCATTTTGAACGATTCTGATTGACTCTGACTGAAAGTATATATAGAATGACGTGGTATAGTCAATCACGAGCAATGAAGATTCTCGTTGTCAATATTGGCACGACCTCTCTGAAGTATCGGCTCTACGACATGGAGTCGGGGAAAGTGATGGTCAAGGGGCTGGTGGAGAGGATTGGTCAAGCGGGCTGCTGCCCGGATTACGAGGCCGCGATCTCCCAGTGCCTGGGCGAGTTGCCCATCGGCCTTTCGGAGCTGAACGCGATTGGATTCAAGGCCGTACATGCCGGTCCGGTGACCGGCGCGGTTCGCGTGGATGACAAAGTTCTGCAGGCGATGGAGGAGTTTTCATTCCTCGCCCCCGCGCACAATCCCCCGTACATAGCGGCAATGCGCGCCTTCCAGAACCAGGTGCCGAGCGTACCGCTGGTCGCCTTGTTTGAAACAGCATTTTTCGGCGAAGTGCCGGAGCGAACCCTCACCTATTCGGTTCCTTATGAATGGAAGGAACAGCTCGGGGTCCGGCGCTACGGATTCCACGGCGCGAGCCACCGCGCGGCGAGCGAGCGCGCTCAGGAACTCCTCGGGCGGAAAGATGTTCGCCACATTTCGATCCACCTCGGAGGCAGTTCCAGCCTTGCCGCCATTCGCAATGGCGTAGCGCTCGATTGCAGCTTCGGGATCTCGCCGCAGTCCGGGATTCCCCACAACAACCGTACGGGCGATGTGGACGGCTACGCCATTCTCTTCGCCATGAAACGCCTGAATCTCGGTATCGATGAGATGGCGAAAATCCTGGCGTCGAAATCCGGTCTGGCCGGAATGAGTGGTACATCCGGCGACATGCGTGACATCGAAGCAGGCATCGCGAAGGGCGATCATCGCTGCCAGGTCGCGATGGATGTTTTCGTGAAGGCTATCCGGAATTACATCGGCGCGTTTCTGGTGGAGCTCGGCGGCGTGGATGTGCTGACCTTCTCGGGCGGCATCGGTGAAAACGGTGTTTCGACGCGCGCCGCGGTCTGCAAAGGTCTGGAGTTCGCCGGAATCGAGCTCGATCCGGCCAGAAATGAAGCCGCGCGTAATGAGGCGAAGATTTCGGCCGAGAGCTCAAAAGTTCCGATCTATATTGTTCCGGCGGATGAGGAGCGTATTGTGGCGCGGGCTTCCGCCGCGGTGGTGGCAGGATGATTTCACGCGAAGCAGTCGAGAGTGTTGTTCGCGACGTGATAACCCGGCGCCTCGTGACGGGCGCGGGCGGCAAGCGGCGATCCGGTCCTCCTCTGCGGGTGGATGCCTCCGCCCGCCACATGCACCTCTGCCGCGCGGATATCGACGCGCTGTTTGGCAAAGGCTATGAGCTGACGGAATATCGCCCGCTCTATCAGCCGGGCAATTTCGCGGCGAACGAGATGGTGACGCTGATCGGGCCGCGCAGCCGCGTGATTTCGAATCTGCGCATTCTGGGTCCTCTGCGTCCGGAATCGCAGATTGAGCTGGCCTACACAGACGCGATCAGCCTCGGTCTCGACAACGTACCAGTGCGGCTGTCCGGAAATGTCGTGGACACGCCGGGCGCGTGGGTGATGGGCCCCAAAGGCATGATTCAGCTCCAGCGCGGCATCATTCGCGCGGCGATTCATGTCCACATGAATCCGGAAGACGCGGAATTTTACGGCGTGAAGCAGGGAGATCTGATGAAGCTGCGGGTAGGCGGTCCCGCGGCGGTGACGTTCGAGAAGGTGCATGTCCGGATCGATCCGACGGTGCTTCTGAACGTTCACATGGATACGGATGAAGCGAATGCGTGCGGTCTGAGCATGGCGAAGGAAATCGAGCTTTTCAAGTAGGGAGAGAGAGAGCGAAAATTATGAAGCAAGCGTTAGGAATGATCGAGACCAAGGGCTTTGTGGCGCTGGCGGAAGCGACCGATGCCATGTTGAAGGCGGCGAATGTCGTGCTCACGGGCTGGGAAAAAGTCGGCAGCGGCCTCGTCACGGCTTTTGTGGAAGGCGATGTGGCGGCGGTTCGGGCGTCGATTGACGCGGGCGCCGCGGCGGCGAAGCGGATCGGCGACGTGTCTGTGGTGCAGGTGATTCCGCGCCCGCACGAAGACCTGACGGCGTTTGCCCCTCCGCTCAAGAAGGAGCCGAGCCCGGCTGGCGAAAACGACAAGGCTGGCGCTGTCGGCTTCATCGAGACGCGCGGTCTGGTGGGCCTGATCGACGCGAGCGACGCTATGTGCAAGGCGGCAAACGTCAAGCTGATCAAGCAGGTGGAGATCGGCGGCGGCTTCGTGACGTCGATTGTGCGCGGCGATGTGGGCAGCGTTCGCTCGGCGGTGGACGCCGGAGCGGCGGCCGCGCGGCGCGTGGGTGAGTTTGTTTCGTCGCATGTGATTCCGCGTCCGAGCGACGGGCTGAATGACGGATTGCTGCGTTAGTCAGGAGCGCAGGAGAGAAAACACATGGAAAACCAGGCGATTGGAATGATCGAAACGAAGGGCCTTGTGGCTCTGGTGATCGCGACAGACGCGATGCTGAAGGCGGCGAAGGTGCAGTACAAGGGCTGGCGCAAGGTCGGCAGCGGTTTCTGCACGGCGTTTGTGGCGGGCGATGTGTCGAGCGTGAAGGCGGCGGTGGATGCCGGCGCGGCCGCGGCGCGTCCCGTGGGCGAGCTGGTCAGCGTGCACGTGATTCCGCGCCCGCATGACGATCTCGGAAACGTGCTGCCCAAGTAGCTGAGGGTTTCAAAAAAGAGGATTCATGTTTCTGGCGAAGGTGATCGGCACCGTGGTCGCAACGCAGAAGAGTCCCGAATTTAACGGGATGAAACTGCTGCTGATCCAGCCGTACATCAATAAAGACAAGACGCTGGTGATGTCGGGCAGCTCGATCGTGGCGGTCGACAGTCTGGGCGCGGGGATCGGCGAATGCGTGATGTTCACGCAGGGCAGTTCCGCGCGCCTGACTCCCTCGACGAAACAGGCGCCGGTGGATGCCGTGATTGTCGGAATCGTGGATTCAGTGGAAGTGGAAGGCACAACAGTGCAGAAGCCGTAGGTAAAGGGCTATGACGTTGAATCAGGATTTAGTTGCAGAAATTACGCGCGAAGTCGTAGCGCGCCTGCAGGCGCAGTTGCAGCAGGCAGCGCCGGTCAGCTCGGGCGCTGAGATTCGCGATGGTGTTTTTCCAACGGTCGATGATGCGGTAAAAGCGGCCGCGGCGGCGCAGCTGAAAGTCGGGCAGCTCAGCCTCGATGAGCGCGCGAAGGCCGTCGCGATTATCAAGCGCATGTGCGAAGAAAATGCCGACGATTGGGGCCGCCAGGAAATGGACGAGACCAAGATCGGCCGCCTGGACCACAAGATCGAAAAGCTGAAGATCGTGAAACAGGTGCTCGGTACGGAAGCCATGCGCAGCGATGTGCGCGCCGACTCCACCGGCCTCTGCCTGATTGAGCGCGCACCGTGGGGCGTGATTGGCATGGCCCTTCCGGCGACCCACTCCATCCCGACGATGGCGAGTAATGCGATTAACGTGATCGCATCCGGCAATACGGCGGTGTTCTGCCCGCATCCGGCAGGCTCGAAGTGCGCGGCGATGGCGTTGCGGGCGTTCAATCGCGAGATCGAACGGGCGACCGGCGTGGCCAACATGATCACGACGATGGCCGATCCGACGATCAAGTCAGCCGAGGAAATGTTCCATCATCCGGGCATCGCGCTGCTGTGCGTGACCGGCGGCCCTTTCGTCGTAAAGGCGGCGCTGAAATCCGGCAAGCGCGTGATCGCGGCCGGCCCCGGCAATCCGCCGGTGCTGGTGGATGAAACCGCGGACCTGAATAACGCCGCAAAGTCGATCATCGCGGGCGCTGGGTTCGATAACAACCTGCTGTGCATCGGCGAGAAAGAAGTCTTCGTCGTCGAGAGCGTGTTCGATCAGTTCCGCGCGGCGATGAAGCGCCAGGGCGCGTTCGAACTGGATGCGGCGGCAGTCGAGCGCCTGTCCGAAGCGGCCTTCAAATTCGACGGGCCCGGCAAGGGCTGCGGACGCGCGCATCTGAAGCGCGACCTGGTGGGCAAGAATGTCTCGGAACTCGCCGCAGCAGCGGGCGTGCAGGCTCCATCGGGCTGCGATCTGCTGTTCGGCGAAACGAAAGCCGATCATGCATTCGTGGTGGAAGAGCAGATGATGCCGTTCATCCCGATCGTCCGTGTCCCCAATGCGGACGCGGGAATCGCGGCGTCCGTGGAAGCGGAACACGGCTACCGCCACACGGCGGTCGTCCACTCGAACAATATGGACGTGGTGACACGAATGGCGCGCGCGATGAATACGACGCTGTTCGTGCAGAATGCGCCGTGTACCGCGGCTCTCGGCAGCGACAGCCCAGGCTATCTGAGCTTCAGCATCGCGACGCCGACTGGCGAGGGCGTGACCACGCCGATGACGTTCACGCGCGAGCGGCAGATTGTGCTGGGACGCGGAGCGTTGAGGATCGTTTAAGCGCGGTTATGTATCTGGCTCGCATCGACGGCAATGTGACTTCGACGGTCAGGCACGAAACTCTGAACGGGTTCCGGCTTCTGATCGCGCAGCGCCTCGAAGGCGATGGATCGGACAGTGGCGAGCCGCAGGTGATTGCAGACATGATCGGGGCGCGAATCGGCTCGATCGTGCTGGTGACGACGGATAACGAGTCGGTGCGGAAAGCATCGGCCAATACGAATCCGATGCGTCTGGCGGTGATGGGAATTGTGGATTCGGTGTATCCCGAACCGGGATCTGCACCGGAGAAGGCGGCATGAGGCTCGGAGTCGTCCGCGGCACGGTGACGCTGAATCTGGCGATGCCGACGCTCGAAGGTTTGCGGCTCGTGATTTTGGAGCCGGTGAGCGCGGAGCGGCTGGCGGCGGGCAATCCGGGCGGCGGGAAGTGTTTGATCGCGGCCGATCAGTTGAATGCGGGGATCGGTCAGATGGTGGGTTTTGCGGAGGGGCGTACGGCGGCGAGTCCCTGGTATCCGAACGATATTCCGGTGGATGCCTATTGCTGCCTGATTGTGGAGAATTACCACTACGTTCCGCCATCGGCGACAGCGCCGCAAACGGCTGCTGCGCCGCGCGAGGCTGTAAAGCCTGCGGGTAAGAAGACGAAAAAGGTGCGTCCATGAAAAGTTTCGATCTGACTCAATTTCGCGTGATCACGCTCGAAGATGTGCAGAACGCAGTGAAGGCCGGCGCGAAAGAACTGCAGGTGCAGTCGCGCGCGATCCTCACGCCGTCGGCAAAAGATCTGGTGACGGCGAAAGGTCTGGCAGTGAAGGGCGGCTGCTGCGATGACTGCGGTCCCGGAACGTGCAGCACGGGCGGCGGATCGTCTCAGGCGTTCTCCAACAACGAGTGGGACAAGATTCTGAACTCGCCCGAAGCCGAGAAGATCAAGCAGGAAATCGTCGACGTGGGCCGCAAGCTCTGGATGCGGCAGTACGTGGACGGCAACGGCGGCAACATTTCCTATCGCATCGCGGAAAACGCGGTGATCTGCACGCCCACCCTGACCAGCAAGGCCGACCTGAAGACCTCCGACATGTGCCTGGTTGATCTCGAAGGCAAACAGCTCGCCGGCAGCGCCGCGCGCACCAGCGAAATTCTGCTGCACCTCGAAATCTACAAGGCCGTTCCCGAAGCGAAAGCCTGCGTGCACTGCCATCCGGCGCACGCGACGGCTTACGCCATCACCGGCCGCGTACCGATCACCTGCGTGATTCCGGAATTCGAAGTATTCGTTGGCAAAGTCGCGCTTTCGCCGTATGAAACGCCCGGCACCAAAAAATTCGCCGAAACCGTGATTCCCTACGTGAAGAAGCACAACACGGTGCTGCTGGCGAATCACGGCATCATTTGCTGGGGCGATACGGTCACCCACGCCGAGTGGTATGTGGAAGTGACCGACACCTATTGCTGGACGCTGATGCTGGCCAATCAACTCGGCTCGCCGATCACCCATATCACCGGCGAAAAGAGCGACGATCTGCTCGCGCTCAAGAAAAAGCTGAATCTGCCCGATGCGCGCCACGATTCGCTGCAGGAATGCGCGCTCTGCGATCTGCCGGAGTTCCCCGGCGGCATCGCCGTTATCCCGGGTCCGATCTCGGGCGGTCCGCCTCCGAACGGCGCGTCATCGAGCGAAGTGGAAGCGATCGTGAAGTCGGTGACCGACTCCGTGATGGCCGCGCTCAACAAAAAATCCTGATCAGGTTCATCGCCGATGAAGGCGCCCGGCCGGCATCTCAAAATCCGCGCACTGCTCGACGCCCAGGAATTCGTCGATCTGGAGACGCTTTGCCGCGAACTGGATGCGTCGGAATCCTCTGTGCGGCGCGATCTGGTGCAGTTGGAAGCCGAGGGCGAGCTGCGGCGCGTTTACGGCGGCGCGATGGCGGTCCGCCGCGACGGCAACGGACGTGAATCCCATCGTGAACAGGGGCTCGATTTCGACTGGCAGAGCACGCGCCAGGCGGATGAAAAGCGCCGCATCGCGGCGAAAACCGCGGAACTGATTGAGGACCGCCAAACCGTGATTCTGGACGGCGGCTCGACGGTCGCGGCAGTCGCGCGCGAGCTGAAAAACCGGTCGCTGCACGTCATTACGAATTCGGTGCCCATCGCAATGGCGTTCGAAGACAAACGCCAGATTGAAGTGACCCTGACTGGCGGATTTTTCTACCCCCGCCTTCGCGTGACCCTGGGACCCCTCTGCGAACAGATGCTGAGCGGCGTGGCGGCGGATGTTCTGATCATGGGAATCGGCGGCATCTCGGCGGACGGCTTCAGCAACGGCAATTCGCTTGTAGTCGGTTCCGAGCGCAAGATGATTGAAGTCGCGCGCAAAGTGATCATCGTCGCCGACCACACCAAGTTCGGACGAAACGCGATGCTTCAGGTCGCGCCGCTGAACGTAGCCGATTGCGTCGTGACCGACTCAGCACTCGCCCCGGAGTATCGGGAGATGCTGCGGGCGCAGGGTGTTGAGGTGCTCCTGGCTTAAATCTGTTTTTGGTTCACCTGGCATTCCGGCGTCTTGCTGAGCGCGGATGGATGGCGTCTGGATTTCGGCGCCGCTTCGACGTAGTGGGGCGAGATTTTGCGATAATCGACCGGTAATGAAGCGCTTCCTGCTCCTGCTGCACGCAACGACACTCTTCGCCCAGATGTCGCCGGTCTTCCCCACGGGCCGGTTCTACGCACCTTACATCATGCCGCGTCCCACCCCAGACCTCCCGAGCGCGTTTCTGTCGCAGCTCTCCGCGGCTTCCGGCATCCACTACTTCACCCTCGCCTTCATCATCGGTAGTTCTGATGGCTCCTGCCTGGCAACCTGGGGCGGGCGCACTTCTCTCGCCGACGAAACCGCCCTGCGCGCCGCCATCGACCAACTCCGCGCAACGGGCGGCGACGTCCTGATCTCCTTCGGTGGCGAAGCCGGTAAGGAACTCGCCCTCAACTGCGCCACCCCGGAAGCGCTCGCCGCGCAATATCAGGCGGTGATCGACAAATACAAGGTCGCCGTCCTTGATATGGATATCGAGGGCACGGCCATCAAAGATCCCGCCAGCGTCGACCGCCGCAACGCAGCCCTGGCGGCGATCCAGGCCGCGAACCCCGGAATCCAGGTCTCCTACACGCTTCCCGTCAACCCCACCGGCCTCGCACCCACCGGCGTCGCTCTGCTCAACAGCGCGATGTCGCATGGCGTTAAAGTATCCGTGGTCAATCTGATGACGATGGATTATGGCGGATCGGCCGACCCGCTCCAGATGGGGCCGTACGCGATCAGCGCGGCGAACGGCGCCACGGCCCAGATGCTGGACAACGGCATCCGCGCACGGCTCGGCATCATCCCGATGATCGGCAACAACGACGTCAAGCCCGAAGTATTCACGCTGGCCGACGCAAAGCAGGTGGCGGACTGGGCGCAGGCAAATCCGGTCGTCGTCCGGATGTCGATGTGGTCGGTCAGCCGCGACG
The DNA here is from genome assembly GCA_035546955.1 of Bryobacteraceae bacterium. Lineage (GTDB taxonomy): Bacteria > Acidobacteriota > Terriglobia > Bryobacterales > Bryobacteraceae > BOG-234. The sequence goes on along the minus strand of DASZVV010000435.1, from coordinate 50,907 downwards.
GCGGCTGTGTCGAAGGCTCCGCGCGCGGCCAGTGCAGCGGCATCCCTCAACAGGCCTGGGATTTCTCGAAAATCCTGGGGGCGTTCCACTAACCGCGCCCTGAAGATTTTCGAAGACTCCGGGATTACCCGACTTCGGATGGGGGCAAACGTCCTCCGGTAACGATAAGATGTAACTCGGAAAATCATGAACAAAGCTTTCGTTATAGCCGGTGGAGTGATTCTGGCTGCGGCCGCCGTCCTTGTCGTCGCCCAGACCCGGAAGACTGCCGCGATCGACCCGGCGAAAGAATGGCCCACCTATGGACATGACGCGGGCGGCATGCGCTTTTCGCCGCTCACCGAAATCACGCCGAAGAACGTCGATCAGCTCAAAGTGGCCTGGGTTTATCACCTCACGCCGCCGCGCCCGGCAGGAGCATCCGGTCCCGCACCTTCGCCCGCGTCCCGCGCCGGCGCCCCCGAAGGAGAAACCGCAGCAACACCCCAGGTGGGCCGCGGACGCGGCCGTGGCGGCGGGTCCGGATTCGCCGCGAGCGAAGCCACACCGCTCGTCATCGACGGCATCATGTACCTCTCGACGCCGCATTCGCGCGTCGTCGCTGTCGATCCTGTGGACGGCAAAGAGCTCTGGGCCTATCAACTGCCCGCGAGTGTACCTTCGACGCGTGGGGTCGAATTCTGGCCGGGCGACTCGAAGACGCCGGCGCAAATCGTGTTCGGCTCGAGCGATGGCAAGCTCTATTCGGTTGATGCGAAGACCGGCAAACCCAACAATGATTTCGGCGACAACGGTATCGTCAATCTGAACACGCCGGAGATCCTGCATGGCCTGCCCGGCCGGGACGGCCTGAGTTCACCGCCCAAGGTTTACAAAGACATGGTCATCACCGGCGGCACTACCCAGGAAAACCCGCCGCACGGCCCCGCGGGCGACGTGCGCGCCTGGGACATGCACACCGGCAAGCTTCGCTGGACATTCCACTCGATCCCACAGCCCGGCGAGCCAGGTCACGATACGTGGGGCGGCGATAGCTGGAAAGATCGCTCCGGCGTCAACGTCTGGGGCTTCTTTACGGTGGATGAGCAGCGCGGCATCGTCTATATGCCCTTCGGCGCGCCTTCGGTCGATCAATATGGGGGCGATCGTCCCGGCAACAATCTCTACAGCACCAGCGTAGTCGCCGCGGATGCCAATACCGGCAAATACCTGTGGCATTTTCAGGTGGTCCATCACGATATCTGGGACGGCGACATGACCGGCGCGATGGCCCTGATCGATGTGAAGAAAGGCGGCAAGACGATTCCCGCCATCGCCGCCATCAATAAGCTTGGTTTGCTGTTCCTCCTCGACCGCACCAATGGCAACCCGATCTTCGGCGTGGAAGAACGCCCGGTACCCGCAAGCGAAGTGCCGCTTGAGCGCGCTTCGAAGACGCAGCCCTTCCCGGTGAAGCCGGCGCCGCTCGCCCGAAATTCCATGACGGCCGAAGACATTGATACGGTGACGCCCGAGATCGAAGCCGGCTGCAAAAAGCTGATTGAAGGCGTGCAGATGGGCGGTCCTTACCTGCCGCCCGCATACAACCGGCTGCGCGTCCAGTTCCCCGGCAATCACGGGGGCGTGAACTGGTTCGGAACGTCGTTCAATCCGCAGCTTGGCTATCTGTTCGTCAACACGAATGAGCTGGGCCAGCTTTCGGGGCTGAAGGATCACGATCCGAAATCAGGCCGCGCGAACGGCCGCGGCGTGGGCAATCGCGTCGATCCGGACGGTCCTTATGAAGGTGTTCCCGGCGGCGGTCGCTTCAGCCTGCCGGCTCTCGAAGGCAGCACTCAGCAGATCCCGTGCCAGCAGCCGCCATGGGGCGAACTGACGGCCGTGAACGTGAACACCGGCGAATTCGCATGGCGCGTACCGCTCGGCGTGACGGACAGTCTCCCGCCGGATAAGCAAAAGACAGGCCGTCCCGGCAATGGCGGAACGATCGCTACGGCCGGCGGACTCGTATTCGTTGGCGCGACTGACGACGCCCGCTTCCGCGCCTTCGATGCGAAGACCGGCAAAGAGCTCTGGACGTATAAATTGAAAGGCGCCGCGGAAGCCACGCCGATCACCTACCAGGGCCGCGACGGCAGGCAATACGTGGTGATTACCGCAACCGGCGGCGGGTTTTTTAACAACCCGGTCGTCGATGACAGCGTGATTGCATTCGCGCTCGATTCGAAATAGCGGGCGACCTTATATACTCGCGAATGAGTGAAGATTGCTGTCTGGATTACCCTGCTCGGCGGCGCGCTCTTCGCGCAAACGCCGAAGCCCCATACTACCTGGAGTGATTTCGGCGGCGGCCCGGATCACTCGCAGTACTCCGCGCTGACGCAGATCAATCGCTCGAACGTCGCGCAGCTCAAGGTAGCCTGGACGTATCCGATCGGTGACGGCAATCCCTATCTGTTCAACCCCGTCGTCGCCAACGGCGTGATGTACGTGATGGGAAAGAACAGCTCGATCGTGGCGCTCGATGCGGCGAACGGCAAAGAAATCTGGTCTCACCCGAATGAGCGCGGACCCATTACGACGCGCGGCATCAACTCCTGGCAGAGCGCGGATGGCAAAGCGCGCCGTCTGCTCTATGCGAACGCCAATCATCTGATCGAACTCGACGCGCGCACGGGTTTTCCGGTGCCCGCGTTCGGCAACGATGGCAAGGTGGATCTGCGCGAAGGGCTGGGCCGGGAGGTCACTCCACGCCTCAATGTCCAATCGATGACGCCAGGCGTGGTTTTCGAAAACCTGGTCATCGTCGGGTCCGCCACGAATCAGGAATATGATTCCGCCCCGGGCGACATCCGCGCCTACAATGTCCACACCGGCAAGCTCGCCTGGACTTTCCACACCATCCCGCACGAAGGTGAATACGGTTACGACACCTGGCCGAAGGACGCCTGGAAAACGGTGGGCGGCGCGAACGCCTGGTCGGAAATGTCGATCGATGAAAAGCGCGGCATCCTGTACGTGCCCACTGCAAGCCCGAAGTACAACTTCTACGGCGCGGATCGCAAAGGCCAGAACCTCTTCGGCGATTGTCTGCTCGCGCTCGACGTGCGCACCGGCAAGCGCCTCTGGCATTTCCAGATGGTGCACCACGATATCTGGGATTACGACAATGCGGAAGCCCCTAAGCTGCTCACCGTGCGGCACAACGGACAAATGTTGGATGTGGTCGCGGAAGCCGGCAAAACGGGATTTCTCTATGTCTTCAACCGGGTGACGGGAGAACCGCTATGGCCGATCGAAGAGCGTCCGGTGCCGAAGTCGGATATGCCGGGCGAAGAAGCGTGGCCCACGCAGCCGTTCCCCACCGCGCCGCCGCCGTTCGCGCGGCAATCGTTCACGGCGGAGGACGTCAACCCTTACATCGCCGATGACACCGAGAAGGCAGCGATCCGCGCAGAAATTCTCGCGTCGCGCAACGAAGGCCTGTTCACTCCCCCCGGATTGAAAAATACGATGGAGATGCCCGGCAACAATGGTGGCGCGAATTTCAGCGGCAGCGCCATCGATCCCGAACACGGCACCATGTTCGTCGTCTCGAAAGACTTTCCGGCCATGCTGAAGCTCACGCTTTCCGGACCGGACACGGGCGATCCCGCCACCATGCGCTACAAGAGTCCGTTCGGATTCATGGTGACGAGCAACGGCCTTTCCGCCATCAAGCCGCCGTGGACCACATTCACGGCATACGACCTGAACACAGGCAAAATCAAGTGGCAGATTCCCCTCGGCGAAATTCCGGAACTGACCGCGAAGGGCGTCATGAATACGGGATCGCATTTCCCGAAAGTGGGCCCCGTAGTGACCGCAGGCGGCCTGATTTTCACGGGCACGCGCGATCGCTATATCCGCGCGCTCGATGTCGAGACAGGCAAGGAACTCTGGAAGGCCGAAGTCGAGGCTGGTGTCGAAGGCATTCCTGCCGTATATGAAATCGACGGCCGCGAGTACGTCGTCTATTGCGCTGCCGCGCGCTCCACCACCCATACCCACGCTGTGCCGGGGCATCCCGCCGCAAACGACCCGGTGCCCGGCGCTTACGTAGCCTTCGCGCTGCCCGCCGCGAAATAGCGCGTCAGTTGACGCGTGCGCACTTCATCAGCATTTCGAGCGTCACCACTTCGAGCGCGCGTTCATGTGTGGCTTCGAGGCGCACCGGCGCGATGATGCCCGCTTCGAATGTCTTCTTCCACGGCTCCACGCACACGCACCAGCTGTCGCCCGCCTTCAGCCCGGGGAAGCCCCATTCCGGACGCGGCGTGATCAAATCGTTTCCGATCGATGCCTGATGCGTGAGGAAAGCGTCCGTCATGACGACGCAAACCACGTGCCGTCCGCGGTCGTCCACTCCCGAATTGCATTTGCCGTCCCGATAGAATCCCGTCAGCGGATCCGTGCAGCAGGTCTGAAGAACTCCTCCGAGTACGTTTTTAACCATAACCATTCATTAGATCACCGAGGGTATATACTCCAAATCATGAATCGCCGACACATGCTCACCACGCTGGCCGCGGCGCCGGCAGCGTCCCTTTTACGCGGCCAGTCAGCACCCCCCGACACCGCGATCAGCCACCTGAAGCCCGGACTCGTGGCGTATTCCTATCGAACCGCGCTCGCGGCGAAAAAAATGACCTATGACGACCTCATCCACATGGCGTCCGACTGGGGTCTATCTGGCGTCGATACAACGGTCTACTGGCTGGATACGAGCGCGCAGGCGCTGGCGAATCTGCGGAGAACCGCCTTCAAAGCGGGTATCCAGCTTTACAATGCAGGCTCACGTGTCCAGCTTTCGCAGCCCACGAAGGAACGGCAGGATGCGCAGGTCGACGAAATCAAGAAGTGGGTCGATGTGGCGGACGCCATCGGCGCCAGTCACGTACGGGTATTTGGCGGCCCCACCCCCAAAGGCGTTACCGAGGAGCAAGCGATCGCCTGGGCAATAGAAGTTTTGAAACGCGGCGTAGAGTACAGCGCAACGAAGGGCATCATCCTCGGAGTGGAAGATGACGCGGGCCTGAGCGCGACGGCGCCGCCCACCATCGCGATCGCAAAAGGCGCGGATTCGCCCTGGGCCGGCGTCAACGCCGATTCCGGCAATCTGCCGAAAAATGGCTATACGGAGTTCCCCACGATGCTTCCGTACGCGACCAGCATTCACTTCAAGACCATGGTTTCCGATGAAAACGGCAAGAAGAACCCGGCCGATTGGCCGCGGCTGCTGTCGATGATTGCGAAATCCGGATACCGCGGATTCGTTGGCCTGGAATATGAGAGCAACAATGCCGAGGCGGACGTGCCGGGACTGTGCGCGAAACTGCGGGAATTGACCGCAAAGGCAACAGCGTAGACTGTAATCCTATGAGACCACTTTCGAGAAGAGAGTTCGCTGCGGCAGCGGGCGCGGCGGCTGCGTTTGCGAAAAATATGTACGGAAACCCGCTCGGGATGCCGATCGGCTGCCAGACCTATCCCGTGCGGACGAACCTGCAGAGCGATTTCCCCGGCACCATGAAGATGCTGACGGACGCCGGCTTCCAGCGCATCGAGCTCTGTTCTCCGTGGGGCTACCGCGAGTTCAATGGACTCCAGCAGTTCAGTGGCAAGGAACTGAAGCAGAAGCTCGCGGATATGGGGCTCGAATGCCATAGCTGCCACTTCGGAATGCGGGAAATGCGCCAGAATCAGGAAGAGCGCATCGCGTGGGCGAAAGAAGTGGGGATGACGCAGATGGCGGTCGCGAGCCTCGGCGGTCCGCGCAATCCCACAATGGACGATGTGAAGAAAGCGGCCGACGAATACAACAAGATCGGTGAAAATGCGCGCAAGGCGGACATCTGGCAGGCCCTGCACAACGAGAATTTCGAGACCGCCATGGTGGGTGACCGCAAGGTCTATGACGTGCTTTTCGAACTGCTCGATCCGAAGCTGGTGAAGTTCCAGTTTCAGGTTTCGACGATCGCGCAGGGCTTCGACGCCGCGGAATATTTCAACAAATATCCGGGGCGGTTCATTTCCATGCATTGCCAGGGATGGAATGCGGATACGAAGCAGCAGGTGGCGATCGGCTCTTCCGGAGATTCACTCGACTGGAAGAAAATCTTCGCGGCTTCGAAAACGGGCGGCATCCAGAATTACTTCGTCGAGATGCAGTACGATCTCATGAAGGCGAGCGTCCCGTATCTGAAGTCGCTGCAGGTTTGAGAAAGCGGCGGGCGGCGAGAACGGCGTCGCCGCAAACCAGGAAATCCAGCAAGGCATTGAACAGCGTCAGGTGACGGCCGCCGTCTGCGCCGTCCAGCATGCAGATGGCGAATTCCGCTGCCAGCGCTGTCGTGATGATCGCCAGCAACAGGTACAGGTTCGGATCGCGCGGCGCGAGGATCCACGCGGCTGCGATCACCGCGATGATCCAGAACGCGTAGAGCAGCGGGCGAGCGCCGAAGACGGCGTTCTTGAGCGCCGGCCACACCGTGAAGAAGTGGCTGATCGCCTGCGGCGGTTTGCCCTGAGATTCCTCGTAATTGCTCAGGCGGTGCGGCACGCCGGCCATACGAATTCGCACGCGGTCCATCGAAGCTTCGTCGAGGTTCTCGCGCGCGATAATCCACGCCGCTGAAGGATGGCGGAAGTAGAGCCGGATCAGTTGCACCGGGCCGAACCACTCGCCGAACCGTTCCTCATAGTCCGGATCGCGCAGCGGCACGTCTTCCGCGAATGCAACCTCGCCCGAATAACGCGCCCAGGATATCGGTATCTTCGTTTCGGCAAGGTATGAGCGGGGCTCCGGAAGAGTCGGCAGTATCCGGTAGAAGAGGGCGTTGAAGGTCGCTTCTCCCTGGTAGAAGCGCGGCATTGTGGTCAGTGAGACCCATGCGCAGGCGACGATGGCCACAGTGCCGAGTGCCCGGATAGCGAGGAAACGGCGTGGCGCGATCCACAGCGCCGGTATGCAGAGCAGCGCGAGCGGCGCATGCTGGCCTTTCGAACCGGCGAGCAGAGCGAGCCAGAGGGCCGCCGTCGCGAACCAGTACCAGCGTGCGCCTCGGTCCAGCACGGTGACGGCAGCGGCCGCGAGCGCGCCCGTCAGCGTTGCCAGCGAGAGCGCATCGAAATAGAGCGTATTGAACATCGGCACGTAGACCGCGTTGCAGAAGACGGCAATCCACGCGGCTTGCGCGATCATCGAAAGCTTTGCCGGCACGCGCCGCAGCGCACGCTGCATCGTAAGGAAGCCCGCGAAGAAGATCAGCCCATAGACGATCCCCATGTACCGCAGGTCAAAATCGATTTGCGAATGGAACGTGCTGTTCAGCCACCAGCCGGCGGCGAACGCGGCTTCGTTCGTCGTCCTCATCGGCCAGTCGATGCAGGAGTCCCCATCGTAGGCGTAATGCAGCACCGCGTAATCGAAGAAAGGGGTCTGGGTGGTTTCCACCGGCGCATAGCAGATATGCCCCAGGATCTTCTCGAAATCGTGATCGTTCGCGACGCTCAGAGCCGGCGGGATGAAGAGCTGCCACACGAGCAGCAACAGAACCGCGCCGGTAAACGCGAAGTCCCAACGGTTCCATCGATGGCCGAACACTGTTATATACTTGCACCTGCCTGAAAACGGCGGGAGGGCCCATGAAGATATCACAAGGATGGATCGCGCTCGGTTGCGTCGCGGCCGGCGCTGTATTGCTCACCATGGTCGCACCCGCGCAGCAGCCTGCGCCGCTCTACAACACGGTAAAAGCGAAGCTGCTCGCGGGCAAGCAGGTGTTCAGCTTTACGCAGTCCACGCCTGACCCGGCGGCCTATTGCGAAAAGGCGAAGCACTATGACTACACCTGGTTCGAGATGCAGCACAGCACACTCGAATTCCGCGATGTCGAAAAGATGATCGCGGCATGCCCCCGCGTGGCGGCCACCCCGATGATCCGGCTTCCCGACGCGCAGGAATGGCACATCCAGCACGCGATGGATATCGGGTCGCTCGGCGTCATCGTCCCCACGGTTGACGACGTGGACCGCGCGCGCGAAGCGGCCAAATGGGTTCGTTATCCGCCGGTGGCGCGGCGAAGCGCGGGAGCAGGCCAGTACAACATGCTCTGGGGCGTGAACGGCATCAACTACCGGCAGACGATCAACGAGAATACGCTGCTGGTCGTCATGATCGAAACTCCGACGGGAGTGGCCAACGCCTACGACATCGCGTCCGTACCGGGCATCGATGTGGTCATCATCGGAAACAACGACCTGAGCTCGTTCTCCGGATACCCGCAGAGCGATCCGTTATCAGGCGATGGTGAAACAGGTCCACGACGCCACCATCAAGGCCGGTAAAATCTTTGGACAGGCGGCGGCCACGTACGCCACCGGCCCTTATAGCTATGATGCGCGGCTTTTCCAGAACGGGCCGTCGAATGACGGATACGTTCCCCCGGCCCAGGGTGGACGTCCGGTCAACGTGAACGCGCCGCCGAAGGGCGAGGAACCGTAACTCGAAAGGAAATTGAATTCATGAAGAAGAAACTCTCTTGGGCTGCCGGGGCAGTCCTGATTACGCTGGCTCTGATTGGAGGAGCGCTGTTCGCGCAGAAGCCGGGCATCACGCGCACGGTTTTGACGCGCAAAGACATTTCCGTTCCCGGACGTGAAGCCGTTGTGGCCCGCGTCGAGATTGCCCCGAACGCGTATGTGGGGCGTCACACGCATCCGGGTGAGGAGATCAGCTACATCCTCGAAGGCGAGGGCGAGATCCTGATTGACGGGCAGCCGCCGCTCAAAGTGAAAGCGGGCGATTCATTCATCGTGCCCGCCGGTGCGAAGCATGATGCCCACAATACAACGTCGAAGCCGCTTCGCCTGGTCGGCGTTTACATCGTCGATAAGAGCAAGCCGATGGCGACCCCGGCGCCGTAAACCGCCGCGTGTACCATGAGGGTGGAAAGGGCTACATGCGCACAAGACCACTCGGACAAACCGGACTTTCTGTTCCCGCTATTATGCTCGGCGGCAACGTCTTCGGCTGGACGCTGAATGAGGCGGATTCCTTCCGCATTCTGGACGCGGCGTTCGACGCCGGCCTGAGTTTCATCGACACTGCCGACATCTACTCCACCTGGGTTCCGGGGAACAAGGGCGGTGAGTCGGAGACGATTATCGGAAAGTGGTTTGCCCGCGGCGGCAAACGCAATCAGGTGACCATCGCCACCAAGGTCGGCATGGACATGGGCGGCGGGAAGAAGGGCCTGGCCGCGAAGTACATGGAGCAGGAAGTCGAAGACTCGCTGCGGCGCCTGCAGACGGATCATATCGATCTTTACCAGTCGCACGAAGACGATCAATCTGTACCGCTCGAAGAAACGATGGGCGCATTCGACGCCATGGTCAAAAAGGGGAAAGTGCGCTTCATCGGAGCCTCGAACTACAACGGCGCACGGCTCCGCGAAGCGATGGAAACCAGTAAACGGACGGGGCTCGCTGCGTACCGCACGCTGCAGCCGCATTACAACATGATGGACCGCGCCGGATACGAATCCGATCTGGCGCCGGTTGTCGCCGAATACCAGCTCGCGGTGATTCCTTACTTCTCGCTGGCTTCCGGATTCCTGACCGGCAAGTATCGCGGATCGGCCGATCTCAACAAGAGCCCGCGCGGCGGCGGGATGGGGAAGTATCTCAACGACCGCGGGCATCGCGTTCTCGATGCGCTCGATTCCGTTTCGAAGGAGTACAACACGAGCCAGGCGTCGGTGGCCCTGGCATGGCTGCTCGCACAGCCCAACATCGCGGCGCCGATTTCGAGCGCCACGAAGGTCGAGCACATCAAAGATTTGGTGGCCGCGGCGGAGCTGAAGCTCAGTCCGGAAGCGATTCAGAAGCTGACCGGCGCAAGCGCTAATTAATCAGGCTTCGCCGCGTTATCGGCTGTCTGGATCAGTTGATCCGCCTTCGTGATCTGATCCGCAGAACCGCGCATCACCAGCGTTGCGGGAGTGGTCTTCAGAAAAACCTTCTGAAGTCCGACGCTGGTCCGCAGCGCCGTCAGCGTCTGCATGAGCGCAGGTCCTTTCAGATTCGCCGGATAAAGCACCTGGAGGGCGCCCCCGCCCGGCATTGTCGGAGACCCGCTGTAGTCCTGTGTGGACGCTTTCGCATCAGCCGGCAGATCGAGTGAGCGAATCATCCATTCGGATGCGGTGACGATTTCGGGTGAAGCGCGCACCACCAGAGCCGCCAGCGGAGTAAAGTTGAAAACCCGCTGAACATCCAAAACGGTTCGGAGATTGGTCAGGATCTCCTGAATCTGCTGCGGTTGTGAACTGTGAGCCAAATAGAACACCCGGACGGTATCACTGGCGCCTCGCGGGGTCGCGTAGGGATACCCGGGCGTCATTGTCATTGCGGTGCGCTGCGGGTCCGGGGTCTGATCGAGTGAGCCCACCAGAAACTGTGTAAAGGCAAGTTCCGCGTCCGTGCCACGCACAGCGAGATCCTTGTGATCGGTGTAGTCAAAGACCTTCTGTATGTCCCCGACTGTGCGAATCACGGTCAGCAGCTCCTGAATTGCCTGCGGCGAAACCGCTGCGGCGCGCGTCAGATGAAACATCCGGATCTGATCGTCGCTCTTCCCTGCTACCAGGTAAGGATCGGACGAAGGCGAAGGCTGATCCAGATTGCGCACGATCCAGCCGCTCATCGCGAGTTCATCCGGCGTTCCCGTAACTGTCACCGACGAGTTGTCCGAATTAACCGAAACGTCATTGAGCTTGCCCACCACCTTGAGGATCGTCGCAGCCTCCTTTAAGCCGGTGGCGCCGGGTTTGCTGGCGAAATCGAAGGTCTGGGTTTGTGCGGCAGTCTGGGCGGCCAGTCCGGAAGCAACGAGCAAAATAGTGCAAATAACGCGCATGATCCACTCCTGGTCGTTTGACGCCGCACTCCGGCGAACGTGCAAACCGAATTATTGGCCCGCCGGGCGGGCGGTCTCAACCCGCGGCTCGGCGGGTACATCGAACGAGGCGATCGGGTCCGGGTGAGCCGGATCGAAGGCCGGGCTATCAACAAGATACGGCTCCAGCAGGAGATTCTGCTGCCGGATCGCCGTCACAATCGCTTTCGCCAATTCGTAACTTCCATAGTTATCGTGGTGCGTAGTATCGCCATCCGCAAACGCCTTCGGGGCGTTCGGGGGACCCATCGCTTCGTAAAACTTGTGGCTCATCTCGTTGAGGTCGATCACCGGCACGTTCTCCTCCACTCCAACGCGCCGCACCGCTTCGGGGTAATCACCCAGATTGTTCACGATTTTGTTCGCATCCGCGCCGGTCCCCCAAGAAAGGCGGCTCACCGGCGTCACCAGAATCGTCTTCACTCCGCGTTTGCGCGCCGCGTCGATGAACATCTTCAGATCGGCCGCATAAGTCGTAAACGCGCCCACGCCTTCGCCTTTTTCCTTCTGATCGTTGTGCCCCATCTGGATCATCAGGAAATCGCCCGGCTTGATCACGCTCATCAGCTTCGCGAACCGTTGTTCGCCGATAAAGCTGCGCAGCGATTCGCCGGACTCGCCGTTGTTCGCCACCGCGATATCGGGCTTGAAAAACCGGGTAATCATCTGGCCCCAACTGTTGTATGGCTCCCGCGGCTGGTCGGTCGATGTCGAATCACCGGCGATATAGAGCGTCGGCATTGAGTTATCGGCCTTCTCGATTTCGACCGACCGAACTGCCGGATGCGGCCCGGTGAATTCGAGCGTCAGCTTGTTGTCCCAGGCCCAGGCTTCGGTGGTCTTCTCTCGATCCTTCAGCCGCACCTCGCCGCCAGTATCGATCTTCGTCGTGCGGGTGTTCACGATGAAGGTCCGCGTTTCCGTTTTGCCCGCGGGTACGCGCACCGCCTCGGCCATCAAACGCCTGAGTTCCGCCTTGATCGTGGTGTTGGATGCGGCATTGCGATCGCCCAGCGTTACCGTGACCTTATAGTTACCTTCGCCGGGCACACGAGCCGAGAAATAATACGGAGGGTAGCCAGTCGTCTGCGCCGGATCTTCGAATCCGTTGCCGCGCTCGTCGCTGTACGGCATCGATTTTGCCGCATTCGCCAGTCCGCCGCTGAAATCGAACTTCATCGACGCGACGCCGGCCTTCGCCACCTCCACCGCGAAAACATACGTCGGCCCAAACATATTCGACCGGAACACCACCCACTTATCATCCGGCGTGAAGCTGACGTTCGGCTCCAGTTTGTACTGATGCCGCGACATATTCACCAGCTTCTCCGCATGGAACACGCCGGGATTGACGAACTTCGGATCCGCAATCCCGCGATTCTCGATCAGTTCCGGCCGAAACAGATAAATCCACTCGCCGTCCTTTGCATGCGCCACCTGCCCGGGATCGCCACCGTCGCCGCAGAAGAGCGTTCCGTCCTTCGTCACGTTGAAGTGAATGGACCATTCGTCGCGCTGCAGGTGGTACCACGTGCGAGCTTTCGTTTCCACGTTGTAGCCCGCAAGCCAGAAATCTTCGCCGCGCGGCGTCTGCAGGTCATACCAGATGGTCTTGCCGTCCGGCGCCCAGAATTCATGGCCGAAAATTTCCATCGCCATGGTGCGGGTGTGGATCTGCGTGATGTGGCTGCCATCGGCGCGTATCGTCCAGATGCGATCCACTTTGTGCCATGGCCCCTCATGGCAGTACATCAGCAGCGTGGGGTCGGTGGGCGAAAACTCCAGATGATTGAGCCAGTCTGTGCTTTTGAGGATCGTCTTTACTTCACCGGTTTTCGTGTTTACCGTGAACATCCCCATCGGGGTGTGGGCGGCGAGGCGCTCCTCCATCATCTGGCCTTTGTTCGGCGCCTGAATGAGCTGCTGCGGCTGGCCAGGGGCGGTGACGTTAACGGTGGGCGCCTGGCGCTCCGTGTAGGTGCCGGCCAGCAGCGTTTCGTCCGCGTTCACCGTGACTACTGAACTGCGCGCGGGGACTTTGGCGATCTCGCGGCTAACGCCGGTATCGGCATCGGCGGCGTAGATCGTATCGCCCTTCAGATAATAAACGTTCTGCGACTTGCGGCCCGTGACGATGACCCGCACGTTTCCGGTGACGATGCGATTCGTTGCATGCGTCGCGAGGTTGAGCGCGGAGATGCCATCCGGCGTGGTGTAGATCAGCTTTTTGCCGTCAGCCGTGTAGCCGTTCTGGTTGAAATAGAGGCTGGCGCTGTTGGGCTCGTCGGTGAGGCGCACGACGCGATGGCCGGTATCGGGGTCGATCCAGGTCTTCGGCGGAGGCGTAGTCTGTGCAGGGAGCGGCCCCACGAAGGCCACGGCGAAAAACAAAGCCGGGAAAGCACGCATAGTTGAATTATGGCGCTTCCGGCCGCTGTAGCGCGGACTGGGATACTAAGCAGTTAAGTGCAAACTCCGGCATACAGCGGGCGGTTTCGAACCGCGCTCGCGGCGCTCGTGACAGTGCTGCTGGCGGAGACCGTTTACATGCGGCCGGAGATCCTCAGCGGATCGAGTTCGCTCATGGGCAGCGATTATGAAATGCTGCATCGCCTGCGCCTCTATTTCGCCCGGCAGTGGCTCTTTGGACCGGCGCATAAGCTCCCGGCGTGGAATCCGCATGAAGTAATGGGGGCGCCGTTCTCCGCCAATCTGCAGGGATTCCCCTGGATTCCCACACGGCTGGTTCTGCTGCTGGCGGATCCCTCGGTGGCTTACGGTCTGGGCGTTGCCATTGCCGCGGCACTGGCGGCGGTATTCGCGCTCCTCTATTTCCGAAACATTGGGCTCTCCCGCATCGGCGCGGCAGCGGCCGGATGGACATTCGCCGCCGCCGGCTTTTTCTCCTCGCGCGTAATGGCAGGTCATCTGCCTGTCCTCGAAGCGTATTCCGCGCTGCCCTTGCTGCTCTGGCTCTGCGACCGCGCCCTCACCCGCGCGCGGCGATTCGATCTCGGCGTGCTCGCTGTGGCCTGCGCCTGCGTGGTAGTTGCAGGACATCCGCAGATCCCCGCATACGCCGTGGGCTCGGCGCTTTTCTATGTCTGGTGGCGCGGCCGCGGCGCTGCGCTGGAAAACCGGCTGCGCGTCAGCGCCGCGATGTTGCTGGGCATCGGACTGACCCTTACCGCGTGGTGGCCGATGCTTCTCTTCATCGGCCGCAGCACCCGCATTCTGCATCTGGCGCCGCCGGATAACGACATCGTGATGCCGTGGAGCCGCCTGCTGGCGCTGATCGCTCCCGGTATTCAGGGCTGGGCGTCCCCTGTGGATCTTTCCGATCAGCACCCCTTCACCGGCTATCCAAACAGCTCCTGGTTCTGGGACACAGCTTCTTATATCGGGCTGCTGCCACTGATCGCGATCGCCGGACTCGCCATCCGAGCGGTCATCCACCGGCGCTTGCCCGACTGGCGGTGGCGCTTCCTCGCGATCCTCGGTGCGGCAGCGTTTCTCGGCGCACTCCCCCTCGCTACGCCGATTCTTCATCTCCTGCCAGGCACCTTCCTGCGCAGCCCCGCGCGCCTGCTCTACATTTCCACGTTCTGCGCGGCCGCCGCGGTGGGCGCGGTGGTGGATGTGTTCCGTCAACTTCCCCTGTCTCGCCGCACCGTTCACGCCGGGCTTGCCGTCCTCCTGGCTCTGCATTTCGCCGATCTCTGGTGGTTCGGCCACTGGTTCATCCAAACCTATCCGCGGGACGAAGCGCCGGCCGCATTCGAAGCGACGCTCGACCGGGAACTCGGCGACGGCCGCATCGGCGACGACCGCGACGGCAACACGCCCCTTTATGGCGAACTCTATGACGACGCCGGTGGCTTCGATTCTGTCTTCCTGGCCCGTTTCAACCGTGTCTGGATGGCGCTCGCGGGGCTACCGCCCGATACCAACGAACAGGTTTTTGACGCCTCCGGACTTCCTCCCCGCGCGCTCGAAGCCATGGGTGTCCGTTTCGTCATTACCAGCGAGGAGCGAAAGGATCTTACGCCCGCGGGCGAGAGTGACGGGAGCCATCTCTATCGCGTCGCCCATCCGGCGCCGCGAATTCAGTTCTTTCCGGTATCGCGCGCCGAGTTCAAACCGGAGTCGCACATTCCCGAAATTTTCGCGGCGGGATCCTGGGACCGGCTGCTGCTGGAACCGGCCGCGAAGGCGCGATTGCCGTCCGGCTCGACGGCCAGTGTCCCGGCCAGCGTGCACTACTCGCGCCCGGCGCCCGGCGAAATCCGGCTTCAATCCTCGAACCCGCAGCCGGGATTTGTTTACGTCCTTGAATCGTTCGATCCGGGCTGGACTGCGGCCGTCGATGGCGCGCCGGTGGCGGTCCTTCCGGCCAACGGATTCGCGATCGCCATCCCCGTTCCGCCCGGGGCACACGACATCCGGCTGATTTATCAGACGCCGGGCCGGAAGACCGGGCTTTTGCTTTCGGGGGTAAGCCTGCTCCTCCTGGGGGGCCTGATCGGTTACCCCGCCAGGCAGCCGGATGGTTTAAGATAGTTCAGATCGTTGAGGGTTGGCATTTCAGGCCCGACGCGGTTCATTAAGGAGACTCATCGCAATGAAGAAATTCACCGTAGTTGCATCTCTGGTCCTTGGGCTTTCCGCGATGGCCATGGCGGCCGAGTTCAAGGGCTTCGTGGAAGACACCAACTGCTCCACCAAAGCTGAGATGAAGAACAACGCCGATTGCGCCAAGAAGTGCATCAAGGGCGGATCGCCCGCGGTGCTCGTGACTGCCGACGGCAAGATTTACAAGATCGCCAACCAGGACAAGATCGTTCCCCATGCCGGTGAAAACGTCACCGTGACGGGCACCGCCAAGGGTGACACGATCACCATCGCCGAAGTGAAGTAGTCCTTTTCGCGAACTCGCGATTCTGAAGAGCCTCGCCGCGCGCCGTTTTACCGAACGCCAGCGCTTCGAGGCTCGTTCTGTTTCTGGCGGCCGGTTTTTAAGCGGGTTTTAAGGTTCGGGTGGGAAGATGATTTCCGATATCGATGCGAACGGCCTGCCTGCTCTGCTTCATTGCTTCTCTCGCGTCCGCTCAGGACGTCTCCGTTCACGGCCGTGTAACGGATCCATCCGGCGCCATTGTGAGTTCCGCGGCGGTCACGCTGGAAGATTCGACGGGCCATTCCAGTTCCTCATCCACTGGCGCTGACGGCATCTATTCCCTTTCGAATCTCCACACAGGCGACTACCGCGTAACGGCCCAGGCCCCGCAGCTCTCATTCCCCAGCCAGACCGTCACGCTTCGTTCCGGCCCCAATACGATCGATATCCGGCTGGCCCTGAACTCGGTTTCTCAGAAGGTCGCGGTGAACGCGGGCGAATCCGCGGTCAGCACAGACCCGGCCGCGAGTGCCGGCGCCCTGATCCTGAAAGGCGCCGATCTGGATGCGCTCGGCGACGATCCGGAAGATCTCGCGGCGGATCTCCAGGCGCTGGCCGGTCCCGCCGCCGGCCCCGGCGGAGGCGCCATTTTCGTCGACGGATTCAGCGGGGGCCAGTTGCCGCCGAAACAATCGATCCGTGAAATCCGGGTGAATCAGAATCCCTTCGCGGCGGAGTACGACAAGCTGGGGTACGGCAAAATCGAAATCTTCACCAAGCCCGGCAGCGATCAGTTTCACGGAACCGTCGGCTATAACCTCGGCACGGACGTCTGGAATTCCCGCAATCCCTATTCCGCCACGCGCGTGCCATTCCTTCTGCAGGAAACCGAAAACAGCTTCAGCGGCCCCCTGACAAAGCGAAGCTCCTGGACTCTCGATTTCGAGCGGCAGGCCGTGAACAACGGCTCCGTCACGAACGGCGTGACGCTCAAACCGGATCTTCAGCCGGAACCGTTCTCGAGCGTGTTCAACGTGAAACAGCGGCACTGGCTGGTAGGCCCGCATGTGGATTATCAGCTGAGCCCCGCGAATACGCTCTCCTTACGTTATCTGTGGACGAGCGCCGATATTCCAGACGCCGGAATCGGCAGCTTCGACCTGATCTCCCGCGCCAGTCATGCGCAAACCATTTTCCATACGGCTCAGGGAGTCTTCACTACGATTCACGGAACGAAAGTCAATGAGACGCGCTTTCAGTACTTCCGCTCTCTGAATCAGACGACGGCCGCGACAATCGCGCCGGTGGTTCAGGTTTCGGGAGCCTTCACCGGCGGCGGAGCCAATGCGGCCGCGAGCTCCGACCTGCAGAATAATTACGAGCTGCAGAATTTTACGTCGATCGTCCATGGTACGCATCTGATCCGTTTCGGCATGCGCCTGCGCCGCCAGTTGGACGACAATTACTCGCCCGCGAACTTCAACGGAACATTCACATTCGCCGGAGGTCTGGCTCCGGCCCTCGATGCGGCGGACGATCCGCTGCCCGGAGATCTGGTGGAAATCACCTCGATTGAGCAATATCGCCGCACGCTCCTGTTTCAGTCGCGCGGCTATACCCCAGCGGAAATTGCCGCGTTGGGAGGCGGGGCTTCACAGTTCACGATCTCGACCGGACAGCCCGAGCTGAACGTCGGACGTACAGACATCGGCCTCTCTTACGCCGACGACTGGCGGCTGCGGCCGAATATGACGATCAGTCTCGGTCTGCGATATGAAGACCAGACGAATATCAGCGACCACAAGGACTTTGCACCGCGCTTTTCGTTCGCCTGGGCACCGGGCGCGCGCGCCGGGAAGACCGGCAAAACCGTGCTGCGCGCCGGATGGGGAATGTTCTACGATCGGTTCCCGCTCAGTGCCACCCTCGCCGTGGAACGGAACAACGGCATCGTGCAGCGCCAATACGTTCTGACGGACCCCTCGTTTTATCCCGTTATTCCGCCGTTGAATACGCTGGCACTCAATGCCGCGCGCCTGATCACACAGGCGCAGGATGCCAACCTCCGCGCGCCGTATCTGATGCAGACCGCGGCATCGTTCGAGCGCCAGCTTCCCGCGAAGACCAGCCTCGCGATTACCTACACAAATGCGCTCGGCGTTCATCAGTTTCGATCGGAAGTGCTCCATTCCGGAGCCGGCGGCAGCCCGGAGTTTCTGATGACATCCGACGGCGTCTACCGGCAGAATCAGGTCATCTTCAATGTCGCGACTAAATTCACATCGGCAATTTCTCTGAACAGCTATTACGCGTGGAATCGCGTGATGAGCAATACGGACGGCCTGAACTCGTTTCCCGCCAACCCGGCGGATTTCTCGGGAGAATATGGACCCGCCGCGAACGACATCCGGCATCGGTTTCTGCTCGCGGGAACGATCAATCTGAGGTGGAATATCCGGCTCAGTCCGAATATCACGCTGCAAAGCGGCGCGCCCTTCAATATCACTTCGGGCGAAGATTTCTATGGGACAACGCTCTTCAACGCGCGGCCCGGAATCGCTTCGGGCCCCGGACCTGGCATTGTGCTGACGTCATACGGATATCTCAATACGCTGCCCTGGCCTAACGAGCCGATTCTTCCGCGCAATTTCGGACGCGGGCCGGGGCAGGAGTCGGTGAATCTTCGGGTCGGCAAAAGCTGGGGCTTCGGCCACGAAAAAGGCCAGAGCGGCGCTGCTTCTTACTCACATGATGGCGGCGGCGCCGCATCGGGGCCCGCGCTTTCCGTGCCAACTCGCGGCGTTCTGGCGCAGGGCGCGGCCACGGCAAGCCGCTACAACATTTCTGTTGGCATGTCCGCCCGGAATCTGCTGAACCACACCAATCCGGGGCCGATCATCGGCAGCATTACTTCGCCGTTGTTCGGGCAGTCCAATCAGGTCGCCGGTGCGCCGAACGGGGAGGGCTTCAGCGAGAATGCGAGCAATCGCCGACTCGAGCTTCAGATCCGGTTTACCTATTAACGCGCCAGCACGACGTGCGTCGCGAGCTCCGTGGAAACGTGCTGGGTGCAGCGATAGCCGAGTTCCGTGAGATTGAGGCCGGCAAACAGATTCTCGCCGGATCCCATCAGGACCGGGCGGATTGCGAGGTGCAATTCGTCAATCAGCCCGGCCCGAAGATATTGCTGAATCGTGGCGACACCGCCGCCGATGCGGATGTCTTTATCGCCCGCGGCTTCCTTCGCCCGATCGAGCGCGGCGTGGATACCGTCGGTGACGAAATGGAATGTGGTGCCGCCTTTCATTTCGAGGGCGGGCCGGGGATGATGGGTGAGGACAAACGCCGGCACATGGTACGGCGGCTCTTCGCCCCACCAGCCTTTCCAGGAATCGTCCGGCCAGGGACCGCGCACGGGGCCGAACATGTTGCGCCCCAGAATCCACGCACCGATGTTTTCGAAGCCGCGCTGGGCCCAGTCATTATCGACGCCGCTTGAGCCGCCTTCGAGACCATGCATCTGCCGCCAGGTCTGGCTGGCGAAAAACCATTCGAAGAGTTGAGGCCCGCCGACGCCGAGCGGGTTTTCCAGGCTCTGGCCGGGGCCGGCACCGTAGCCATCGAGTGATAGAGCGAAAGAGCTGACGCGAACTTTAGGCATGGACTTCCATCTTCGTACATGGAACTCCGGCGGGGGAACACCGCATTCCGATTCGCGAGAACGCGCAGGACCTATTCCGGCGCGCTACCGCCCGGCCAGAATCGTGTCGCTCGCCTTCTCGCTTAACATCTGGATCGCCACCATCGGGTAGAAACCCGGAATGCGCGGGAACACCGAGGCGTCCACGACTCGCAGGTTTGTTGCGCCGATGACCTTGAAGTTGCTATCGACAACGGCCGAGGAATCCGTGCTCTTCCCCATGCGGTTGCTGCAGGCCGCGTGGTGCCCCCATGCCGTATTTTGCGCATAATTCTGCATGTCAACCATCGTCTGGACCGTGGGGCCGGGAAACAACTCATCCGACAGGGAAAGGCCGAGTTGTTGATTCAGCTGGCGGGCAAGCTGAATTCCGTTGGTAATCCCGGCCAGATCCGTTCCAGTCGAGTCATTCCCTTCACTGAAGTAATGCATGTTAATCAACGGCATGTCGCGTGGATCGTTCGACCGGAGCATCACTGTCCCGGCGGAATTCTGCGTATGGGCTTTCAGAATAAGCCAGCTGAACTGCGTGGGGTTCACCACCAGGTTTTGCCAGCCGGGGAAGTACCCGTGGAACGGGCCAGGCGCCAGCATGATCAGCAGATCGCGCTCCGGCCGGAAGAGATTGGATTTGATCAGGCCTGCCGCAGCGGTCAGATTGGTGGCATAGGGGCCCGATCCGCCGAGAAATTGCGCAAAGCACGGATCGTTCGGCGTCTGGGGAGCGCACAAATTAAACAGCGTGAAAGGAGTGCTCAACTGCGTGACGACGGACGTCTCGTAGCGATCCATCATGCCCATACCCACGCCCGGCAACTCGACCGCTGTCTTGATGCCGAACTGTGAGAGTTCGGAGGTCGCGCCGATCCCTGACAGTTTCAGGATCTGAGGACTGTTGAAGGTGCCGGCCGAGACGATCACCTCGCGATTGGCCTTGATCTGCAGGAGTTGCGGAGCCGCGGCCTTCGGATCGGATAGGGGAGACGCCCTGTAAAGATTCGGGCCCTGCATGTACTCGACTCCGACGGCCGTAGTGCCGTTCATGATGACGCGAGTCACCAGGCAATTTGTAAGAACCGTGAGATTGGGGTATTCCGCCGCAGTTTCCAGAATCCGGTCCCGAATGCCCCAGCGTGAGCCATCCAGCCGCGACATCGGGATGGAATACAGGCCTTCGCTGTCGTTCTGGATGACGGAATAGTCATTCGGATCAAGGGCATTTTTCGCGTATTTCGAAAAATCCGTGTGGAACCGGTTTGCGGCGACCTGCATCATTTCCGTGAGCTGGGAATCGGCAAGATAGGTCTGCGGGTCCGCCATTTCCATCGGTTGCCAGCCATCGAAGCCGTGCTGCGCGGTGTCCGGAGGGAAGAACGTGGGCCCGGTATAGCGGCATTGTTCCATGCGCTGGAAAATCGTCCGCATCTTGTCGGGGGCGTAACTCGAATCGCCGGTTTGATCGATAATGTACTGCCAGTCTCCGTTGCTGGGGTACATCATTACAAGGACGTTATGAACGCCGCAGCCACCGATCGTGCTGGCGCGAGGATAGAGAATCCCGTCCTGCGGCGCGGGATAGTATTTGGGATCCAGCTTTTGCTGCGCCGTATTCGAGTAATGGCGGACGTAGAACTCCCAGGCGATTCGGGGATCTGCCGTGGCGTTCGCAAAGAATACCGGGACCTTCATCAACACCTGAAGATCCGGATCGTATGCCGGCGATCCAGCCTCCAGAAGAACCACCTGAAAGCCGGCTCGCGCCAGATTGCACGCCAGCGGGCCGCCGCCGGGGCCGGATCCAATGACGATGTAGTCGGCGGTTGCGGGATTCGTATCGCCGCGCGACGACCGCGCGCCCGCCATCGCCAGACCTGCCGCAGCCGCCGTGGAGATCAGTTCGCGCCGTGAAAGAGCGCTGGCGGGATTCGATTTTTTGCTGGTTTTGAGCGTCATTTTGGTGATCCGTCCTTGAATTTGAAATGGTTGCGTATCCGCCCGATGGGCAAACCGCTGAGGCACACGTACCCCTTTGCGCATGCAAGAAGGAATGCAGCGCTGCAACGTCTCAGATCCGGCAAATCCAAAATGCGGCGCGACCCCTTGAACCCGTCGCGGCCTTCGACGGTCTCAGCGGATCTCCAGCTGTTCGCCGCCGAAGCCTTGCTGTGCCCGCAGGACTCCCGAAACGCCCCATCCCTCCGACGGAACTGTGACCATCAGAATCTCGCCGTGGCCGCCAATGGCGCCGTAGATGACGAGCTTCTGATTCGCGCTCGCACTGGTGTACGTCAGGGTCGCGAAGCATTCGGAATTGACGGAATATGTCCCGGAGAATGTCTCGGGCACAATCCTGCCGTTGTAATTTGTAAAAACGGAAGCCGTGAAATTTCCAGCGCCGTCGGAGACCAGGCGTCCCAACTGCCGGTACTGTCCGGCGATTTGCGCGGGGCGCGCGTAAAATCCGGTTCCCGATACGGTACCCGTCAAGTCGAGCTGATACGCACCTTTGAAATCGCCGACGCCGCAGAAATTGAGATCCTGTTTGATGTGCTGCCCGATAATCTCGGTACCGGACGGGACCGTCAGCATAAGCACCATCTGGTTTCCGCCCTTGCTAAGCATCCCTTCGAATTCCGACGGGTACGGGATAGGAACCGGCAGCGTCAGATTGAAGTGGATCGTGCAGTCGGGTCTCGTCTGATATGTTGCGCCCGGGGTGTAGCCGTTTGTTGGAATGCCGTTGTAGATCGCGAGCGTTTCGATCGGGACTTTGCCCTTTCCATCCGGGTTGAACCGGCCCGACTGAGAGATCGTGCCGAGAAGCAATGCGCCTTCCGGGGGAAGGACGAGGAGGCTGCCCACCGATGAAAATGCATAATGACCGTTGTAGTCGGCGTCCGTGCACGTCACGGCCGCAGACGCACCGGGCTGCATACCAGGCGCAGTCAGCACGAAAAGTGAAAACAGAAGTGCGGTAAAGCTGGTTCTGCGGATTGACATCAGACGCTGTTCACGAGAAATTATCATAATTTTGCCGTTCCGGACCAATAATCACTGCTGTAGAGCTTTGAGGGTTCCTGAGATCGTCCACCCCGGAGTTGTGCTCACGATCATCGCATCGTAACCTGCGCCGACCAAAGCTCCGGTAAATGACATGGTGGCCGGTGAAGACCCCCCGGCCGAATAGTTGTAATTCAGAGCCAGGTTGCAGCTCGAATCGACGGTATACGTGCCGGTCGAGGTTTCCTGAGTGAGCTGACCCGAATAGTTTGCCAGCGTGCTCATCGTGAAGTTGCCCGACCCATCCGCGATGAATTTGCCCGCCCGGCGGAAAGGACCGGCAGGATTGGAGCCGATAGCCGGATTCGCGCCCTCGAGATCGATCACATAAGCACCTGTTACATCGGATGTCTTGCAGGAATTGATCAGCTGTTTCACGTGCGTGCTGAGAACGGTCGTACCTGGTGGGTTGGTAATCATCGCCGTCATCTGACCATTGTTTTGGCTCAGGACGGCCTGCAGCGTCGCGGGGAGGTTAATCGGAGGCGGAAGCGTCAGGGAAAACGTGAGCGTGCAATCCGGATTGACCGTGTAGCTTGCCGTCGCGTCAAAAGGCTGGATCTGCCCGTTATAGCTGGCCATCGACTGAATCCTGGCCGTTCCTGCGCCGTCGCTGGTGAATGTCCCCGCCTGAACAAACCGGCCCGTCAGCGAGGAAAGCGGAGATGGCAGCTGGATGAAATATCCAGACGAATAAAAGCCGTAGGTCCCTTTGTAATCGGAGGTTGAGCAGGAAACAGCCGCCTCCGCGCGCCACCCCGAACTCAAAACAAGCGGGCCTATGAGAAATAGTAGAGTTTTTAAAGATTGCCGAGACTGCATCGAAGGCAAGTATAAGTTGACTGGTAATCGCCGTCAATGAAATTAACACTTCGATCGGCAGGGTCAATGATGAAGGCCGGGTGTAAAGGTCGCGCACTGTGGCATAGTAGAGCGCGGAGGATACGCTGAAATGGTCGAAGGCATGGCGAAGGAAACAGCGGTGGTCGTGGGCGGCACAGGCAGCCTCGGGTCGGGGGTCGCCGAGGCGCTGGCTCGCCGGAATCTGCGTGTGCTGACACTGTCCCGAAGCCGCCATCCGGGGCGAAGTCCCGCGCTGGAAAATACGGAGCATCTTGTGGGTGATGCCACGGATGAGGGCACCGCTGCGCGCGTTCTCGATGAAATCCGGCCGCGCCTGATCGTTCTCTGCGCCGGTGTTCAGCCACTTCTGCGCCCGATTCAGCTACATACGTGGGAAACCTTTTCCGAGGCGTGGGAGGTCGACACGAAATCCGCCTTTGTCTGGCTCCGAAACGCTCTGCTGCTTCCGGCCAGACCCGGGACGCAAATCATCCTGGTGTCGAGCGCCGCCGGACTACAGGGCTCGCCTCTGAGCGGCGGTTATGCGGGGGCGAAACGAACACAGTGGTTCATTGCGAAGTACGCGGCACTCGAAGCGGATCGCCTCAAGCTGGGAATCCGCATCCACTGCCTGCTTCCGGTGCTGACTCCCATCGGAATCGGACAAGCGGCAATGAAGGCCTATGCCTCCCGCGCCGGAATCAGCGTAGAGGAATTCGCCAAACGCTTCAATCCCCCGGTGACTGCGGAGGTAATGGGCCAGGCCGTCCTGGATCTGACGGATGAGCCAGGCAAGTGGAATCAACTCGCCTATCAACTGGATGGGAAGGGCCTTACAGCCTTGACCTGATCTGAGATTTTATGGTGTGGATTGAAGAGATTTGGTGAACGCGGAAGGAATCGAACCTTCAACCTACTGATTAAGAGTCAGTTGCTCTGCCAATTGAGCTACGCGTCCACGAAATGCTATTTTAGCATCCCGCCCCCCTCAATGCGACCGAATTTATACAGCCCAACTCTGTGATACGCTGGCTGCCACACCGGGAGGGTGGTCATGAGGGGACTGGTTTGTGTTGCGGCAGTCGCTTGCGCAACCCTTGCGCCCGCGCAGCAGGATGTTTCCTGGCTCAGCTACGGCCGCACCGCCGCAGAAACGCGCTACAGTCCGCTGAAGCAGATCGATACCTCGAACGCCGGCCGCCTGGGCTTGGCATGGACTTACGTCCTCGGCGCAGGCGGCGGCAATCAGGAAGCAACTCCTCTGGTCTGGGACGGCAAGCTCTACGGGATCACCAACTGGAGCGTGGTCTTCGCGCTCGACGCCGTCACCGGTAAAGAACTCTGGCGGTGGGATCCCGAGGTCAATCAGACCGCCGTCCGCCCGAAGCTCTGCTGCGGCATCGTCAATCGGGGGCTCGCCCTTTCGAACGGCACGATCTTTGCCCCTATCATCGACGGCCGTCTGATTGCGCTCGATGCTCTGACCGGCAGGCCGAAGTGGGAAGCGCGCGTCGCCTGGACGCAGGACTGGATGAGCATCACGATGGCGCCGCGCATCGCCGGCGACAAAGTGCTGATCGGCGTAGCTGGCGGCGATCATCCCATCCGCGGCTTCTTCGATGCCTACGACGCCTCCACAGGCCATCGCGCCTGGCGGTTTTACACCGTACCGGGCGATCCCTCGAAGCCCTTCGAAAATGATGCTCTGCGGCGGGCCGCCAAAACGTGGGGTCCCGATTTTTACAAGATGGGGGGCGGCGGCGCCGTGTGGGACGGCATGGCGTACGATGCCGAAGCGGGCCTGGTCTACGCCGGGACGGGGAACGCCGAGCCATGGGTCGAAAAATTCCGCGGCACGTCCGCCTCCGCGGGCATGGACAGCCTCTACACGTGCTCCATCCTCGCGGTGGATCTCGCAACCGGCCAGCTCCGGTGGCATTATCAGGCAACGCCCGAAGACAATTGGGATTTCGACAACGTCCAGCAGCTACAGCTTGCGGACCTCAACATCGGCGGACGCCAGCGCAAAGTGGTGATGCAGGCATCGAAAAACGGATTTTTCTACGTGCTTGACCGGCTCACCGGCGAATTCCTTTCCGCCGCGCCGTTCACCCAGGTGAATTGGGCGCGCGGGTTCGATAAGGCCGGCGCTCCGCAGGTGAATCCGGAGGCTTATTACGGCAAGGATCCGGTGACCATCTTTCCGACTGCCGGCGGCGCGCACAACTGGTCGCCGATGTCGTTCAATCCGGCAACAGGTCTGGTGTACATTCCGGTCACCTACGGAAGCTGGACTTTTCGCGCGGGCGATGTCGTAATTGCGGCCCAGACCGGACATACGGGTCTTGCGCCTGGATTCGCGCCCCCGGCGCCGAACGATATGCCCTTTATCGGACCCGAACCGCTCGGAACGAATCGCGGCGTGCTGGAGGCATGGGATCCGGTCCGGCAGAAGCTCGTGTGGCGGACGCCGGGCGGCGGCGGGATCGGCGGGGGAACCGTGACGACCGCCGGCAATCTGGTGTTCCAGACGCTCAACGACGGACGCCTTCTGGCCTACACCGCCGATAAGGGCGAAAAGCTGCTGGAAATTCCGACGGGGCGGCCGGGCACCGGTCCACCGATTACCTATGAGGTGGAGGGCAGGCAATACGTGGCGTTTCTGAGCGGCAGCGGCCGGTTTGCGACGGTCGTGGGTCCGAATGATGCGAAGATCGATAACCCGCCGCTGCTTTTCGTCTTTGAGGTCGACGGCAAAGCGCCGATGCCCGCTGTTTTGCCGCCTGCCGCACCGCCGCTGGTGGCTCCGGCATCACACTAGAGGCGGTTTCCGGGGCTAACGCGCGGAGTTGCCGGACGTACAGTCAAAGTGTCCGTCACGAGTAACCATTCGTACCACCCTCGGTTAACAGAGGGGTGGGGAAAATGAATCCGGCCTTCAGCGACCTGCGCTACGGGCTCCGGCAGCTTCGCCTCAACCCGACGTTCACAGCCGTCGCGGTGGCGTCGCTGGCGCTGGGGATCGGCGCGAACACCGCCATCTTCCAGCTCATCGATGCGATCCGGCTGCGCCTGCTGCCGGTGAAGAATCCGCAGGAGCTGGCGTATATCGATTTCATGAAGGACGCTTACCGCTCGGGGTGGTGGTCTTCGCGGAGCTCGGTTTTTACCTACAAGCTCTGGGAAAGCGTGCGCCAACATCAGCAGGCGTTTTCCGAAATGGCCGCGTGGAGCGCGAAAGATTTCAATCTCCGCCCGGAAGGCCAGGCCCGCTACGTGGAGGGCTTGTTCGTCAGCGGCGATTTCTTCAACGTGCTCGGAGTGCCCGCGGCTGTGGGCCGCGTCTTTAACGTGCAGGACGATCAGCCGGGATGCGGGGCGCCGGGGGCGGTACTTGGCTACGCCTTCTGGCAGGGTGAATTCAGCGGCGATCCCGGCATCACCAGCAAAACCATCCGGCTGGATGGAACGATTTTTCCGATCGTCGGCGTCGCGCAGCCTGGATTTTTCGGTGTCGATATCGGGCACCGGTTCGACGTTGCAGTTCCATTATGCTCGGACCCGATGTTCTGGGAAGCCGATAAAGAGGGCAAAAGAGGGCGCATCCCGCGCGAAAACGCATGGTGGCTCTCGTTCATGGGGCGGCTGAAGCCGGGCTGGAGCATCGCGCGGGCGGACGCGCAGATCCGGGCTGTATCCGGACCCATCATGGCCGACACCGTCGCGCCGGTTTACCGGCCGGACGACGTGAAGAAATATCTGAAGAATAAGCTGGTGGTGACATCGGGAGCCACCGGGGTTTCGCAGCTCCGCAAGCAATACGAAGATCCCCTCTGGATTCTGCTGGCCACTACCGGACTGGTGCTGCTGATTGCCTGCGCCAATCTGGCAAATCTGCTGCTGGCGCGCGCGAGCGTACGCGAGCGAGAGATCGCAGTGCGGCAGGCGATGGGGGCATCGCGCGGACGGCTGATTGTCCAGCTTCTCTCCGAAAGCCTGCTGCTGGCTGTCATCGGGGCGGCGCTCGGCGCGGCACTGGCGGTCCTGTTCAGCCGCGGACTGATCGCATTCCTGACGACGGCGAATAATCACATGTTTGTCGGGCTGGGCATCGACTGGCGCGTGCTGGGGTTCACGATGGGCGTCGCGGTTCTGACGTGCATTCTGTTCGGCCTCGCGCCGGCCCTGCGCGCGACGCAAATCTCGCCGGCTTCGGTGATGAGGGCCAGCGGGCGTGGACTGACCGGGGGACGCGAGAGATTCAGCCTGCGGCGCGCGCTGGTAGTGGCGCAGGTGGCGATGTCCATGGTGCTGCTGGCGGGCGCGATGCTGTTTGTGCGGAGTCTGCAGAAGCTGCTCGATGTGGATCCGGGCTTTCGCCCCGAGGGCATTGTCGCGGTGGATGTCGATTTTCGCGCCGCGCACTACCCGAAAGATCGAATTCTTGCCATCCGGCGCGAGATGCTGGACAAGCTGCGGGAAGGAACGGGAGCAAGCGCCGGGGGACAGGTGGATATGACGCCGGTCAGCGGTTCGGGCTGGGATCAGCTGGTCTGGGCGGATGGTACGAACGGCTCACATGAGGACGTGCTGTTCAACCGCGTCGGCCCCGGCTATTTTCAGACCATGGGGACGGCGTTCGTGGCCGGACGCGATTTCGATCACCATGACGATCTTTCGGCGCCGAAGGTCGCGATCATCAACGAAGCATTCGCAAAGAAGATTTTCGGCGGCGGCAGTCCGGTGGGGCGCGCCTTCCGGCGTCAGGAAGGCGCCGACAAGCCGGATTCCGTTTTCCAGGTGATCGGCGTGGTGCGAAACACAAAGTATTACGAACTGCGTGAGGACTTCCGGCCCATCGCATTTGTGCCGGAAGATCAGGATGAGGAGCCCTCCTCCGAGGGGAATTTTGTGTTGCGGACGAACGCGCCGCTCGGCCAGTTTTATCATTCGGCGGAGCAGTCGATCTCCGAAGTTCATTCCGGGCTGGGCATCGATTTTCATGTACTTACGACGCAGATTCAGGAATCGCTCATGCGTGACCGTCTGATGGCGGCGCTGGCGGGCGTTTTCGGATCATTGGCCGCAACACTGGCGGTGGTGGGGCTTTACGGAGTGATCGCGTACATGGTGGCGCGGCGGCAGAACGAAATCGGGGTTCGCATCGCGCTGGGCGCCAGCCGCGAGAGCGTGATCGGCCTGGTGCTGCAGGAGGCGATTCTGCTGCTGTCGATCGGCTTGATCATCGGGGTGGGATGCTCGCTCTGGGCGGGGAAAGCGGCGGCGTCACTGATCTACGGGATGACGCCACGCGATCCGCTGACTCTGAGCGCCGCGGTGGCGCTGTTGGCGCTGGTGGCTCTGCTGGCGAGCTATGGACCGGCCTGGCGCGCATCGAGGCTGCAACCGATGGATGCGCTGCGCGACGAGTAAGTTCAGGGCTTCCTGAGGAACTCTGCGGGGGTGAGTGCCCGCGGCGTCATGCGGGCCTGGAGAATCGCGCCTCTAAAGTAGTTCACCTTATTGATGCGCACGCCGAGCGACGTTTGCCCGGCCTTCTGCGGCTCCAGATGAATTTCGGCCGAGCCTTCGAGAACGCCGTCGACATAGTTGCGGAACCGATCGCCGTCGTAAACCGCAGCCGCGTGGTGCCAGGTATCCAGCGGATGAAGCTTCGTGCGGTCGAGAAGAACTTCCTGAGCGTCGCCCGATTTTACGAAGCTGTCCAGACACCACTGATTTCCGATTACCCGGATCTCGAACAGCATTCGATTGTCGCTTCCGTCTTCCTGAAGGTGGAAGAAGCGCTGCTCAGGCGCGCCGCCGGACTCGGGCCGGAAGATAACCTCCCACGTCCATGTCTTTGCGCCCGCCAGCGGATGCACGTTCAGGAAAACAGCATCGTCAACGCCGTTGAATTCGAGTGCGTGGCCGCCCGGCGCCTCGATGATCTTCGGATGGCCGAGAACCGTAGTCCGGTGTCCGCCAATATTTTCGAGGTTATCGACGTGCCACGTTTCCGCCGCAAGCGCGAGAGTCGCGGAGATCGCGATGAGGATGAGCTTCTTCACCTGACTTTCGCATCCAGATCGCGGATATAACCGAGGTTCGTCCGCATATCTTCGTCGAGCAAGCCTGGGCGCGAATCGGTTTCGAGGTTTGCGTAGCCGGTGAAGCCGATATCGTGAATCGCGCGCAGAATGGGCTCGAACTGAATTTTGCCCTGCCCCAGAAATACCGGCTTGTCTTTGAGGTGAATCTGGCAAATGCGATCTTTGCCGAGCCAGCGGATCTCCTTCACCACGTCATAGCCGCCGATATTCGTGGAGTTGCCGACGTCGTAATAGACTTTGACGGAATTCGAACGCGCGCGATCCATGATCTGCGCGTTCTCTTCGGCCGAATTCTCGTCTTCCAGTCCGAGGATCACGCCTGCCTTTTCAGCCTCAGGCGCAAGCTCTCGCAGCGCGTCGGCGACGTAGTTTCGCTCCGCATCTGTCTTCAGCGCTTTCACGCCGAAGAACGGCAGAAGAAGAACCTGCGCGCCAAGCGCATTCGTGAGGCGGATGGAATCGGAGACCCAGCGGAGCGCTGGACCGCCGTCTTTCAGGCCATCCGTGTGGAGTCGATCCACGCATGTACCATCAATCGGAATCTTGTTTTCTGCCGCGAGAGTCTTATACCGCGCGATGATCGCCGGATCGTCGACCGGCAGTTTGCCATCCGTAATTTTTCGCCCGAAAGAAAGCTGCACGCCATCGAAGCCGAGCCGCGCGGCGAGCGGAACGGCGTCCGGGTTCGCGCCGAGCTTCAGGTTCCAGTCCGTAACGCCGATGCGCAGGGCGGGCGGCGCGGCGCGCAGGAGCGGCGCCAGCGAAACCGCCATCCATGCGCGGCGCGTGATCGGCGGCAGCATCGACCGACAGGCTATCACGTTTCCCGCGCCGCGTGATAGTCTGGTGCTTTCAAGACCCCATGTTCCGGAGCCAGCAGCGGAAAACCAGGATTCTGTTTGGCTTATCGGACGCGGTTCTCACCTTCCTGGCGTTTGAAATTGCGTACGCGCTGCGCCAGGTTCTTCCCTTCCAGCTCAACTTTTTTCTGCGGCCGGATACCAAGGCGCTGCTGCTCGTTTATACCGTCATCACGTGGGTAGCGACCGGTTACTGGCTGAACGTCAGCGGTCACATCGATTCGGCCCGTATCAGCACGATTCTGCGCGAAACGCTGCGCCAGGTTGGGTACAGCGCTCTCGGCCTCTCCATATTTCTGGTGTTCGGCCACAGGCTGGAGCATCCGCTCGCCCGCGGCTTCCTCGTCTTTTTCTTTGCGATCAGCTGGTTTCTGCTGGCTGGTTTTCACATCGTGGCACGGAATTTGATTCCGCTGCTCGGCAGCGGAACACAGCGCCACATTCTGATCGTGGGGCTTGGCGAGCGGGCGCAGCATCTGGCGGCCGTGCTCGAAACCTACCACGAACAGGGCGTGCGCATCGCCGGATTTCTGGCTCCCCCAGGCGCATCCAACGGAAGCGACCCGCTTTCGGCCGGCGGCCGCAGCTACCCTGTTTTTCCCGCCGAAGAGCTGCGGACGATGCTCTCGAAACGAGTAATCGACGAGGTTCACTTCGCCGTCGATTCCGACATGCTCGTCTCGCTCGAAGAAGTTTTTCTCTGGTGCGATGAGGAAGGCGTGTGCAACCGGATTGCGGTCGATTTCTTTCCGCACGTCAACAGCAGCATCGCGCTCGAGCGGCTGGGAAATACCCCCCTGCTCACGTTTTCGGCCGCGCCGGATGACGAGGTGCTGCTGCTCGCCAAGCGCGTGATTGATGTGGTGCTGGCCGTGGGGCTGGGGATCTGCCTCAGTCCGGTAATTCTTCTTTCGGCGATTCTGATCAAAACCACATCGCGTGGTCCGCTGGTTTTCCGCCAGACGCGATGCGGACTGAACGGGCGCACATTCACGCTCTACAAATTCCGTTCGATGGTGGTGGACGCGGAGGATCGTCTGAACGAAGTAGCGCATCTCAATCCGAAAGAAATCGTCACCAAGATTCCCAACGACCCGCGGCTCACGCCGGTGGGGAAGTGGCTGCGCCGGTTTTCGATTGACGAGCTGCCGCAGCTTCTGAATGTACTGCGCGGCGATATGTCGATTGTGGGCCCCCGGCCGGCCATACCGAGCGAGGTTGCGCAGTATCAGCGATGGCAGCGCCGCCGTCTGCGAATGCGGCCTGGCCTGACAAGCCTCTGGGCCGTGGAAGGTCGCGATCAGGTGGATTTCGAAAAGTGGATGCGGCTCGATATGCAGTACATCGATAACTGGTCTCTCGGGCTCGACGCCCGAATCATCCTGCGGACGATTCCGCAGGTGCTTTCGGGGCGGGCTTCGTAGCGTCAGGCACAAAGCCGCACGACAAAGTTCTCCACGATGGTACGGTCGTCCGGGCGCGCACTGCGCAGATCGCGATCCGCTTCAAAAATCAGTTTCAGACCGCGCTCCAGCTGGTGCGCTGTGAATTTCGAGGCAGTGAGCCAGACCTGTTCCGCGCGCGATCCCCACATCGGCACGCCCTGCCGTTGAAAATGCGACTGCACCTGGGATGCGCCGCGCAGATTGGCTTCCTTCGCCACCATCGCCATACGGAATTGTCCGGCAAGAAACGTCAGCGCGAGCGGCAGGTACTCACCTTCGCGGACAAGCGCATCGAGCGCATCGAGCGAGCGGGCGCGGTCTCGCCGTCCGAGCGCGTTGACCAGCGCAAAAATCGTGCTCTGGCGCGCATCCGGCACAAGCAGGGTCAGGGCTTCCGCCGTCACCGGCTTGCCGTAGAGCCGCAGCTTTTCGAGTTCCACCGCGATGCGTCCCATGTCCGCCGCAAGCGCCTCCACCAGAGCTTCGGCAGCCGCGGGATCGAGCGCGACTTTCATCTCGCGCGCCAGGCGCTCGAGCGCCGTGCGAGCCTCTTCCGCGCTGAAGCGCCGGAATTCCACAACCTCCGGAATTGAGCCATAGAACTTGCGGACACGCTCGGTCTTCGTCTTGTCATCGCCGTCGAAATCCCAGCGGGAGGCCTCGAAAACGAGTGTGACGCCCGGCGTCGGATCTTTGACGTACGCTGCCAGCAGCGCTTCTTCGCCCGCAGCCGCGGCGCGTCCCCCTGAGGGCGCCGGCTCGTCATCGCCATCATCATCGCCATCGTCATCGCCCTCTTTACTCGAAGCGGCCGTGGCGCGGCTGACGCGCGGCATCGCCGTCTCGGCGGCTTTCGCGAAGATCAGCCGCTCGGACGCGAAGAGCGACATGGAACGCGCATCATCTACTACGGCCGCCAGCGAAGATTCCGCCATATCGATCTGCTCGGGCTCCATGCCCAGCGCCGCGACCACCGCATCGCGGCAACGGGCGCGATTGTAGCCTTCCTGCCCGAGGAACAGGATGACGGGCGGAATATCCTTCTTCTTCACCCGCGCCAGGAACTGTGCCGGAGTCATGCCGTTCTCAGAACTGCTCCAGAATCGCGCTCACAACGCTCTTGGCCACGTCCGTCGAGAGCCTTTGAAAAGCGGCTTCGCTTTCGTCAAAATACTGCCGGGGATCGGTGCTGATCTCGTAAGGCTGCTGATACACCAGGCCGGGTTTATCGATCAGCACCTTACCAGACCGGTCCACCAGTTTGAATTGCAGATAGACAACCACCTGCCCCGCGGTGGTGCGGCCCGTGGCGTAGTCATACAGCGGACTGCCTCCCTGAGTCATGTTGGCGATGCTGCCCCGGAGTACCACGTCTGCTTTCGCAGGATCCGTCACCAAACGATACCGGGTACGCGCAATGAGTTCGCGCGAAACCGACGCCGCCAGATAATTCGAGAGCTTATAGCGAACGCTGACATTCCCCCATGGAGCGATTGCGATGGTGTGAATATCAGCCGGCAGCAGATTAGCCTTACCAGCGATGTGATAACCGCAGCCTGCCAGCAACAAAGCCGGAATGGCCGCAGCGGTGCGCAAAATACGCGCGAAGTTCATATTGTTTCCCGTGTGATGAGCGCCGCGGTTTCAGCCGTAAGCCGCAGATTATCCGCCGCCGCCCAGAGCCATACCGCGTTGCCCTCATTTCGATCCGGCGTGATGGCGCCCACGGTCACGCCGCTTTGCCCGGCCACGCCGACATTATCGGGCGGTTCCACATCGCCGCCGCGCACATCGATCCAGTCGCCCATCAGCGCTTCTTCGAGCGAATTTACGTCCGGCGCTTCTTCGAATTCCATCCACATCGAAAGGCTGTAGCCATGAAAAACAGGTGCCTGCGTAACGCGAATGGACGGCATGGGCGTGCCCGTTCCGGCTCGCTCCAGCAGCGTCGCCAGATGACGGTCGATCCGGTCCTCCACTTCATGAAGCTGGACCGCGGCTTCTTCGCCGAGCTTCGGCAGCATATTGAAACCGAGCTGCGCGCCGAAAATCTCCTTCGGGATCTGCTGGAACGAAAGCAGACTGACCACCTGCTTCTGAAGTTCCTCAATGCCGCCCTTGCCGCGCTCACTGGCCGGCTCGAAAACCTGCACGATGGCGCGCGAGATCGCATAAGACCGGTGAATGCGGGTCAGGATCAGCGCTATCGCAAGAGCCGCCGGATGAGCCGCCACCTGCGGCCCGTCGGGCTCCGGACGGAAATCCGCGCCTTCCACCTGAGGCGCCCGGACGCGCGCATCGGGATCGTCTTCGGTGACGCCGGTCAGATCGATTACAACGCCCGCCGGATTCGCCGCGAGCGCCGTCTTTGACGACTCCGCCGACCCGGCGAGAATCACGACCGCCGCATCTTCAATCTCGTCGGGATCGAGACGGCTGAGGATCGCAGGCTCATCGCCGATGGCAGCGATGCGCGTGGATTCCTCATCGTCGCCCGAAAGCAGCCGCAGTTGTTCGCCGAGCGAAGTTTCACTGAAGACCTCGCGAATTTCGCGGCCAAGCAGCGTCTCACTTCCCACCAGCGCGATGAATTCAGCCAATCTGAGCCTCCGGATGATCGTGGGGAGCCGGCATCGGCGGCCTGGGTTTTCCGCCGCGCCTGATGATGCCTCCCACGCGAATCACAATCCCACTGGACACGTAAATCGAGGCCAGCACCAGCAGCACCACGCGCGCCCAGTTCCAGATCGCGTAGATCACGAGACACATCAGAACCAGAATCACCGGCGAGCGCGGACGCAGCAGATTCAGCTCCTTGAAACTCCAGTAGCGCCATGCGCTGATCATCAGGAACGAAAGCAGCCCGAGCAGCGCAACCCAGGCCACGGACCACCAGGGATCCGTCACCGGAATGCTGCCCATGGCGAAAATCACCGCCGCCACCATGCCCGCCCCCGCGGGAATCGGCAGACCGACGAAATAGCGGCGGTGCGGCGCGCCCGGATTGCTCGGCATCGGGTTCTTCTGAATGTTGAATCGGGCGAGGCGAGCCGCGCCGCAGGCAAGGAATAGAAAAGCAAGCAGCTTTCCGAGCCGCTGCAGGTGATCGAGAATGAACGATCCCCCGGCATTCGTGGCGAACATGACGCCCCAGACGTAGGCGAGAATCGCGGGTGCGATGCCGAAGCTGATCACGTCGGCCAGCGAATCGAGCTCGCGCCCGAATTCACTGGTGGTATTCGTCATACGCGCGATGCGCCCGTCTAGACCATCCAGCACGACGGCCAACCCGATGGTCTTCGCCGCGACCTCGAAATCCTGCTGCGCGAGGGCGGGCTGCGCCGTGAACGCCAGCGCCCCCTGGATCGTGTTTACGATCGAAAGGTAACCGAGAAAGATATTGCCGGCGGTAAAGAGCGTGGGCAGCGCATAGGCCGCCCGCGGCCGCGGCCTTTTCACCGCGCGGGGAGCCGCCACGCTCTCAACCGGAATTTCTTCGGGATCTAGGTTTGACAAAGCGCGGGTTCCTTGAGGCCCGTCTGCATGGCCAGCGGCATCTCGACCTCACCGCCGCGTCTCGCCAGAATGCTCGATCCCGCGCTGACACGCGCTCCGGGCGAAACTTCAATCGCCCATTCGGGGCCCAGGATCACATCCACGCGCGAACCGAATTTGATCAGTCCGATACGCTCTCCGGTCTGCACCATATCGCCTGGTTTCTTGGTGAAAATGATGCGGCGTGCGATGAGTCCCGCGATCTGTTTGAAAACGACCAGCGTGCCGTCCTGTGAGCGGATTGTAATGATAGTCTGCTCGTTTTCCGATGACGCGGCCTCCTGACTCGCCACCAGAAACTTGCCTTTCTGGTAGACGTACTCGGCGATCACACCGGACACCGGGGAACGGTTCACATGGACATCAAAGATGTTCAAAAAAATACTGATTCTCGTGCGGCCGTCCTCTTTCACAACCGCGACCACCTTCCCGTCCGCCGGCGAAACCGCCACGGAACCCACGGGAATCGGGCGCTCGGGGTCGCGAAAAAACCAGGCGCAGAACGCCGCCAGGATAAAGAGCGGAACCGCGGGAGCGGGGCCCAGAAGCCAGGAAATCAGAACGCCGGCTGCCGTAAACCCCAGCGCATAGTAGATGCCGTCGCGGACCATTATGAATTCCTATTTTATATGGAACGCGCAAGCCGCCTCCTTCCGGCTCACTCCCCGGTGAAAATTCGCTCGAAGAAGCTGCGTGTCTCCCGCCGGATCTGCTTCATCACGGATTCCACCGTCCCCTGCCGGAGCGCAGACGGGACCCAGCGATGCACCAGCTCCGTCATCACGGCGATCTGCGCCGGATTTGTCGGCAGCCGCCCTTCGGCGTGGCCGGTGGCGACCCGGAGTCCATGGTCGATCGCGCGGAACATGGTGGCGGCGTCGCTCAGGAAGTCCGCATCCGCGGCGCTGAGACCGCCGGCCTTCACGATGACGTCGATGCGTTTCGGTGTGTTGAGCGCCTTGTAAAAACTATCGGCATCGCGCAGCCGGAGATACATCAGCACGAAATCGATGTCATAGTAGCCGCCCGTTCCAGCCTTGAGCGGATTGCGCACGCCCTGTTCTTTTTCGAGACGCCGGCGCATATGCGCGAGCTCCTCGCGCGACCGGCGCGCCTGCCCATAGCGTTCCCAGTCAATCTTCTGCAGCTCATTCAGAAACGCAGTTCCCTTTTCGATATCGCCCGCGATCGCGCGCGCTTTCATATAAGAGAGACCTTCCCAGGCCTGCGCTTTCCCGGCAATATATTTCCGGTATGCCCCTTCGGTCTGGACCAGCGCGCCCTCCCGGCCATTGGGCCGCAGGCGCGTATCGATGGTGAACACCACGCCATCGCCGGTATAGGAGCTGATGACGCTGATAATTCGTTCGGCCACGGCCGTCCAGAAGAGTGTCTCGGGAGCATCCTCGTCCGGGATCACAAAATTCAGGTCGGCGTCCGAGGCGAGATCGAATTCGCGCATCCCGAGACGGCCCAGTGCAATCACCCTCATCTGTTCGGCCGGCTTGTAGCCGGGATCGGCTGGCGGCGCCGTGGCGAGCGCTTCTTCGAGCGCAATATCATAGGCCGCGGCCACGATGGAATCCGCCAGATCGGACGTGCGCTGCAGGGTCCGGAATACCGGTACGGCGTGATAAACGCTGTCCGCCTGAATCCGCACCATCTGCCTGCGGAAGTAGCGCCGCAGGCTGGCATCGCGCGGCG
This sequence comes from Bryobacteraceae bacterium, assembly GCA_035546955.1. Lineage (GTDB taxonomy): Bacteria > Acidobacteriota > Terriglobia > Bryobacterales > Bryobacteraceae > BOG-234. Next base: position 13,731 of record DASZVV010000435.1, on the reverse strand, counting down.
CCGAAAATCCCGTGCGCCCCTGACGCTCGCTGCACGCAGATTCGATTTCACGGAGCAGTGCCGGATGCCGCACTAGCTGATCGGCGAAGTACTGGCTGTGCTCGAACAGGTCGATTGTGCACTTCGCAACGTCTTCATTCGAATTGAGCAGGTTCAGCCATTCGGAATTCGCCACGACTTTTTCGAGAAACGATTCGAAACTATCGTGGCTCCGCACGATACCGGCGGATGCGATCCACTGCCGGAATGACGGCGCGCGGTGCTCCAGAAAGCGGCTCAGGTTGACGCTGGGAAATTCAGCCCGCGCCGGCCCGTCCTCATGAAACGGAATGGAAAGCTGCGGCTCGGCGAGTTCGTACGAGGTCGAGTAAGGGAGCGGAAATGATTCCGGCCGATGCGAATGAATCACGCGGTCGTAGAGATCCCGCACATTGGTGAAGTGGTGATCGAGCTCGCGCTGCAGCGTGCCCGCACTCGGCAGGCCCGGCAGGCCTGGCGGCATCTTGCGTGCCAGCAGATCGATGTCTTCTTTTTCGAGCGGCAGCGTGTGAGTCTGGCGGTCCTCATCGAACTGCAGACGGTGCTCCACGTGGCGCAAAAACTGATAAGCGTTCGCGAGACGCGAATACTCCGCGGGCGAAAGCAGATCTTTGTCGCGCAGCCGCGAAAGCGCCAGCAGCGTGCCGCCGTGGCGAACCCACGCTTCCCGCCCGCCGTGCAGCCGCTGCAGACACTGCACGAGAAATTCGATGTCGCGAATTCCCCCCTTCGCCAGCTTCACATCCAGCGCCTCCTCTACCGGCGGCCTGGCCTGGCGGATTCGTGCGTTTTCGAGGCGAGCCTTCGCCGTTCTGGATTGCTTCTCATGGATGCGCGCCCGCGTTTCCGAGACAGCCTCAACCGTTCGGAAATCGGTGGTCGTCTGATAGATCAGCGGCTCCACGAATTCCAGCAGTTCGGCGCCAGGACGCGGATCGCCCGCTGCCACGCGCGCCTTAATCAGCATCTGCAGTTCCCACGCGCGCGCCCTCGCCGCGTAGTAATGCCGCATGCTTTCAATCGACTGGCTGATCTCGCCCAGGCGTCCATCGGGACGGAGACGAAGATCCACGCGATAGCAAAGCCCTTCCGGCGAATAGGTGGAAAGAAGTTCGGTCATGCGCCCCGCGGCGAGCTTGAAGAATTCCGTCGCGGTGAGAGGCTGGATTCCGTCCGTCTGGCCCCCGCCCGAATGGACGAACATCAGATCGATATCGGAACTGTAGTTCAGCTCGCGCCCGCCCAGCTTGCCGAGCGCGATCACCGAGAATTCCGGGGCTTTCCCGCTCTCATCCACCGGAGTACCCCGCTCCTGGGTCAGTTCGCGCCGCACCGCCCGCCAGGTGACATTCAGGATGGCATCGGCGAGGTTCGAGAGATCTTCCGCGGTTTCCGAGAGATCGGCGTACCGCATCACGTCGCGCAGCACGATGCGCAGTAGCTGACGCCGCCGGAACATCGCCAGATCTACCGGCCGGGGCGTGGCGGCTCCCAGCGACCGTTCCAGCGCATCTTCATAATCCTCGGCCAGGAATCCGCGATGGAGATCGCGCGCGTCCGCGATCTCCATCAGCCATTCCGGGTGATTGATGACGGATTCCGAAAGAAAGCGGCTCCAGGAGAAGACATGCATCGCGTAACGCAGCGCGATCAGATTGCCGGAAATCGCTTCCGCCGCGTCCGGCGCTTCAGTGATCAGGCGCTTCAGGTAGTGGACGGCGTCATCGCGATTGGGAAGCGAATGCAGCAGCGCCTGCACCACGCGGAACACGTCACGCGGAAGCCGTTCGAGCGCGGCGACAGCAGAAGTCGCGCGCTGCACGTCGCGGAATTCAATCTCTTCGAGGAGATTCGGGGCGGTGAGGTCGGGCACCTTCTTCGATTATCCGACTTCCGATTCCAGAGTCACTTCATCTCCGACCTGAATCAGGCCCGGGCGGATGATACGGGCATAAAATCCCCCATGCGCCCAGCGCGGCGAGGTCACATCTTTCGCCTGACATTTCTCGTCGAAGATTTCCGCCTTGATCGCGGGACCGTAAACATCCAGGTTCAGGCACGGCTTCCGCAGCTTCGTCAGCTCGATAACCGCATCCTGGCCGACACGATAGCGCTGCCCCACTCGCCAGCGATGCGGATCGAGTCCGGAAACCGTCAGATTCTCTCCCAAAGCGCCGTAAAACACGGGAAACCCACAGGCCGTCAATTCGTCGATCACTTCCGCCGACGCCATCAACACCGCCTGGAGCGGGCCGCCGTGCACCATCCGGTTTCGGCACATATCGCCCTCAATCGACGTCTCAGTGAGCATGACCGGTCCCGCGATGCCGCGCTTCGGCAAACCGCCTCTCGACCGGTTGATCTGTGTGAGGATCCCCGCTGGCAAACTATTATTGTGTGCGACCGGAGCCCGCCTCGCGCTAATCTCAAAATTTGGATAACCTCACGCATTCGCTGGTGGGTCTTTTCATGGCCCGCTCCGGACTGAAGCGCTTCACTCCGCATGGCACGGCGATTCTGGTGCTGGCGGCCAACGCACCGGATGCCGACGTGATCTCCTGGTTCTGGGGACGCCCCACATGGCTGCACTGGCATCGCAACATCACGCATTCGCTTGCCGGTGCGCCGGTGATGGCGCTGCTCAGCGTGGCGGCGGTGGCGTTATTCGCCCGCAAAGAGAAGGTCCGGTGGAACGCCGCGTTCTGGATTGCGCTCGCCGGCGTCGGTTCGCACATCCTGCTCGATCTCACGAACGTCTATGGCGTGCGGCTGCTGCTGCCGTTTTCCGGCCACTGGTCGCACTTCGATCTCACACCCGTCGTCGACTTCACGATCTGGGCAATCCTGCTGCTCGGCGTCATTGCGCCGTGGTTTTCGCGCCTCGTCGGCTCCGAGATTGGCGTTCCCAGAGCGGATCGCGGCAACGCCGGATGGGCCGTGGCCGCGCTTCTTCTGCTCACCGGCTACGATTACTCCCGCAGCGTTTTCCACGCGCGCGCGGTCAATATGGTCGATGACCGGCTCTACAAGAAGCTCGCGCCGCGGCGCGCCGCCGCGTTCCCCACTGCGAGTCCACTGGTCTGGCGCGGCATTGCGGAGATGAGTTTCGGCTACGCCGATATGCCCGTCGATCTTCGCGGAAGCTTTCATCCGGAAGACGCCACGTTTTATTACAAGCCGCCGCGCACACCCGCGATGTATGCCGCCATGCAGACGTATCCGTTCCGGATGCTGCTGGAGTTCGTCCAGTATCCGCTCTGGATCGTCCAGCCTTATATCGACCCGGTGAAAGGCAACACCGGGGGATCGCGCGTCGAGTTGATGGATCTCCGTTTCGGAACACCCGCGGCTTCCGGCTTTGCGGCCACCGCACTCGTGGACCGCAACAATCAGGTGCAGGAAGCGAGCTTCGGGCTCGGCGAAATCAAGCCGAGATGAGTTCGGCCACGAAACCCGCGCGCGCAAAAGCCGGTGGCTGGGTACGTCCGGCCGATCTGGAACGCAGCGCATCTGGACGCACCCTCTGCCGGTGGTGCCATACCGAAACGCCGCCGCGCCGAAGAACGTTCTGCTCGGACGCCTGCGTTCATGAATGGCGTCTCCGCACCGATCCCGGCTATCTGCGCGAGCAGGTCTTCCAACGCGATGCCGGCGTTTGCGCGCAATGCGGGATCAATACCGTTCAGGCGCGCAAGGATATGCGCCGCCTCGATTTCGCGGCTCGCCGAAAATTCCTGAAGGATTGGGGACTGACCGAGAGAAGCCGGAACACGCTGTGGGACGCCGATCACATCGTCCCCGTGGCTGAGGGCGGCGGGCAATGCGACCTATCCAACATGCGAACGCTTTGCCTGAAGTGTCACCGCACTGCGACAACGGCGCTGCGGCAACGGCTGAAAGCCGCGCGGATTATTTCCTGAAGAGACGGTCAAACGCGTCGCGCGCGTCCATCGCATTGCGCGGCGCCGGCGCGTTCACACCCGGAATCGCCGGGCGGCCGTTGTTCTGCGCCGAAACATCGCGCGCCACGGTCACACGGGGCGAAAACAGCGAGCACTCGTTCGCCTGGTCTTTTACCGGAATGCGCACCGGAATCGGCTTCAGGCACTGAAAACGGGTGGACGATTCGAAGTGCACGCACTGCTTGCAGCAGTGAAGCGCCGCGTTGCATTTCGGGCAATTTCCCGTAAAATCGGTGCCGGGAGGCAGAGTGGCCGCACAGTTGAAGCACCGTGATGCCGCTACCGACTGCACGAGGCGCGGCAGCCGCGGCCCGGTAATATCGATAGGAGGGCGCGGACCCGCTGGCTTGGGACGCTGCCCATTGCCGTTGCCGCTTCCATGACCGTTCGAGTGATGATCGCTGTCGTTGTAGCCGTGCTGTCTGTATTTACGATCGGAGTCCATGAAGGATCGAAACTCCTGGTTGAGATTCACTGCCGGCGCTGGAGGTGGACGGGGGCCCAGTCACACAGTATTTTTCAGAATTGCGGAATACAGAGGCTGGCGGGCACTCGAATAGCGGGGCCGCTTATCGGGTGTTCTTCAGCTTCACCCCATTTTTACCACGGAATGTTTCCGCTGTACAGTGCACCCTTGTAAATATTGAGTGCTTCACCATGGATATTGGTTTCAAAAATGTTTGTAAACGATATGAGACCGATTCTCAAGTACTGACGGTACCGAAAATATCGTAGTGCCGTACATAGGGCTCATGCCCGATTAGCGCCACGGAAGCACAGTAGCCTTCCGGAACCTCCAGATTCCGGACACCAAAATCATAATCCCAGCGGTCGAACAGCGCGCCACCCGCCGCTTTCGAAGTCGCTTCGCGGCGCGTCCAGGCGCGATACCGTTCCTCGGGTGTTTCCGGAATCGACGTCTCCCCGAGCCGCCGCAGCAGCGCCGCCATATCCACATTGTCACGAATCCGCTCGATGTCAATGCCCACCGGGACATTACGGGCCACCGCAATCGCGGCCCAGTCGCCGGCGTGGGAGAGATTGAATTCGAGGCCGCCGCTTTCCGTCAGTGCCGGCTTTCCCTGCGCGCCGGTAATGAAACGAAGGTCCAGCGGCGCTGCTCCCAGTAAGTTTGACAGGATCTGGCGAAGCGCCGAATGAGCCCGAATCCAGCGAACCCGATCTTCATCGAAATGAAAGCGCGCCGCGCGTGCCTGCTCCTCTTCGGAAAGCAGTCGATGCGAAAGCGTGATTTCGCCCCCGCCGTTGAGGGGCACGAGCCAGATATCCACGTCGCATGAGGGCCTCAACTTTCATGGTACGGTAAGAAATCCGATGAAAACCTGGATATTCCTGGTAGTCACGGGCATGGTGTGCGCACAGACGCCACCTTCCGCGCCAGCACCTGCGGCGCCTCCAGCCCCACAACAACAAAGCATGATCGTCACGGGAGTCGCCACGCCGGCGCCTCTGGACGATGCGGATCGGGACGTCGGCGTTCTGCCGCTGCCCGAAAGACAAAGGCCTCTGTTCGATTCATGGTTCAATCTGCTGCAGCTCGATGCGGCGATGGACCTGCAGGAACGCGCGCCGGGCGGATTCATGGCGGATCTTTCGATTCGCGGCGCCACGTTCGGGCAGACGCTCGTTCTGCTGAATGGAATGCGCATCAGCGATGTGCAGACCGGCCATTTCAATCTCGACCTGCCGATTCCTCTCGAAATGCTGACCTCCACCGAGGTACTGAAAGGCTCCGGCTCCACGCTCTACGGTTCCGATGCGATCGGCGGCGTAGTCAACGTGCGCACCGAGCCGCTCGAAACACCGGACGTCCGGCTCTATACCGCATTGGGGAATTTCGGTACCGATGAAGAGCATGTCGTCGCGGCATTCGGCGGTCCGCGATTTTCCGAAGAGGTCTCTGGCGCGCGCGATTTCTCCAAAGGATTCACGTTCGACCGCGACTATCGCAATTTATCGTTCGGATCGCTCACTACGGCGAAATCCAGGCTGGGGGCGAGCAGTCTGCTGCTGGCTTACAGCGACCGGCCTTACGGCGCGGATCAGTTTTACGGAGATTATCCATCATGGGAGCGCATCAAAACCTGGTTTCTCTCTGCACACCAGAATCTGGGAAGCAAGACAGAAGCCAATTTCGCGTTCCGGCGTCACACCGATCTTTTCGTGCTCTTCCGCTATCAGCCGGCGATCTACCTCAATCGTCACCTCGATGACGACTGGCAGGGCAGCCTCCGTCGGCATGACGATCTTCCCCATCACGCCGTCATCAGCTACGGGGCAGAGGGCCTTTCTCAATCCATCAACAGCACCAATCTCGGAATCCGCAGCCGGACGCGCGGCAGCGCTTACGCAGTGTATGAGCTGCGGTTCGCGAAACGTTATTCGATCTCCGCCGGCGTGCGCGAAGAGGTCTACGGCGCGCGGCAGGTCGCCACAAGTCCATCCGTGAGCGGCGCGGCGTGGCTGAACTCGCGATTCAAGCTGCGGGCCTCTGCCAGCCGGGCATTTCGCCTGCCGACGTTTACCGAACTCTACTACTCCGACCCCGCCGATCTCGGCAACCCGAATCTGAAGCCGGAGAGCGCAGTCAGTTTCGAAGGCGGCGTGGATGGCTATTTCGGACGCAGGGTGCACACGGCTCTCACTGTTTTTCACCGCCGCGATTCGAATGAGATCGATTACGTCCGCGCAAATCCCTCGGCGATCTGGCAGGCGGAGAATTTCGACGAGCTCCATTTCACCGGCGTGGAGGCTTCGGCCGATTACACGCCCGCCGCTCATCAGACGATCGGCGTGGCGTTCACCGGATTGCATGGTGTGAGCGCCAACCCGAGCGTGCTCGAGAGCAAATACACGTTCAACTACCCGGTAGAGAGTGCCGTGTTGCAATGGAGCGGCGCGGTGGGCAGCCACATCATTGCCCGCACCCGGCTAGGTGTCGTGAACCGGTTGGCTCATGACCCTTACGCGGTATGGGACGCCTCGGCCAGCTATGTGACAGGACGGGTTCGGCCCTTTCTTCAGCTCACCAACCTGACGAACACGGTCTACGAAGATATTCCCGCCATCGTCATGCCTTCCCGTGGCGTTGTGGGCGGGATTGAGTGGGTGCTCGCCGGAGCGCATCACTAACTATCGGCCGGTCCAGACGGGCGCGAGCCACGCAACCGGATTTTCCGGCTTCGCGCCCGGCGCATCACCGCCGCGCGATGTCCACACTCGCACAAAAAAGTACTTGCTCGTGGGGTCGGTCACGCCGGTTTCCCAGTGAACCTTGTTGCCGGGGGGCGGAGTAAATTCCGACACCACCGCGCCGCCATCTTTCACGATATCGACTTTCGTGATCCTATCCGCGCTCGAAAGACGAATATCGAAGCGGTAATTCGCCGGCTTGTTAAGCGTCGACCCCATGATCGCGCCGTTCACCGAATAGCGCGCCTGCATGCTCTTATCGAGCGATGCATAAGTCCGCCGGTTTTTCATCGCATCCAGAATCGCCGCCTTGGTCTTTGCCGTAGCCAGCACAAACGTGCGCGATGTCTGCTTCGTGATGCCGGTCATCCCGTGGTTATCGTTCCCGCAGATGGGTGAAACCTTCCAGCCGTGATCGAGCGCCGCGATGAATCCGGGATAGTGAATCTTGTTATTTGAATTGATGACCTCGAGCATCGTAATGATGTCGGTCACCTTCGGATCGCGATATGCCCAGTCGTTGTACTGCGTCGCATCGGGATGGTTGAAGCTCGCCACCACGGGCCCATCCCCATTCGCAGGCGCGCTTTCGAGCCACTTGTAGAGATAAGGCAGATCGATCCCGGGCAGCAGCGCGTTCAGAATGCCGGACGTGTTGTAGACATTGATGTGGCCTTCGCCCGCCGGTCCATCGTTCTCCGAATATTCGAATCCGGCAATCGCGACAAAATTGGCGTCCGTCGCCTCAGCCGCCTGCTTCCTGCTCGCCAGCCAGGTCGGATTCTCCGGACTCGGCGGCTGAAACCCGGCGTCCTGCGAATGGTCGGTCGCGGCATAGAAATCGTATCCCGCGGCCTTCGCCGCCGCATAGTGCGCGGAAGGCGGACCCTGCACTTTCTGCCAATCGGGCTTGATCGTCACGCCTGGCGCCGGAATCTGCGACCCGTTGATCACATAGATCCCCGGACACCCGCCCCCGGCCGTCTTCACGTATCCATCCGACCAGTGCGCGGCCGGCGAATTAGGATCCTGCGTGTACGTCAGAATGCCCGCGCAGCCGTTCGTCTGGATCTGCTCGCCATGCGACCACGTGTAAGCCGTATGCGCGTGCAGATTTCCCGCGTAAATGTGATATTCCGGAGTGGACGATTCTGTCTGACCGATGAGTATGGCTGACGTCAGAGCAACAGTCCCGCAGAGACAAAGCGCAAACCCGCGCATGCTGGACCTCCTCAGATTCTTTCCAACAATACAACAGCCTGCGATTCCGCCGACCGTCCTTCGCCCACCGGCCCCACCTTCTCTGCGGTCTTGAACTTGACCGATACCATCTCCACCGCGAGTCCCATTGTTTTCGCCAGCGATTCCCGGATCGGCAGCCGCCAGTCCTTCAGTTTCGGGCGCTCCAGAATCACCGTCGAATCCACGTTCACGATTCGAAAGCCGGCTTCCGACGCGAGCCCGCAGACGTGACGCAGAAATACCAGGCTATCGGCGCCTTTCCAGCGCGGATCCGTATCCGGGAAATGCATCCCGATATCGCCCAGCGCGACCGCGCCCAGAATTGCGTCCGTGATGGCATGCGACAGAACGTCCGCATCCGAATGGCCTTCCAGACCGAACTCCGAAGGAATTTCGAGGCCGCCCAGGATCAGCTTGCGGCCGGTGGCAATCCGGTGAACGTCCCAACCCTGCCCGATACGGAACTGCGGGCCGCCGCTCAACGCCGGGCCTTCTCCTGTTCAAAGAACAGGCGCGCCAGATCCATGTCGCCGGCTTTCGTGATCTTGATGTTGCGATCGCTGCCGAGCACCACACTGATCTCCACTTCGTTCAGGCGCTCGACGAGACTCGCCTCGTCCGTGCCTGAAAACCCGTCCGCACGCGCCGAATCAAACGCCCGCGCGAGAATGTCGCGCCGGAACACCTGTGGGGTCTGCGCCAATACCAGCCGCTCGCGCGAAATCGTGCCCCGCACCTTCGCGCCGCCCGCCTGCGCGCCGCTCACCTGCTTCACCGTATCGACCGGCACAATCCCGACGATCGCCGCGCCGGCTGCCTCGGCTTCATGAACTACCTTGCTGATGGTTTCAAGCTCAATGAACGGCCGAACCGCGTCATGCACCGCCACCAGATCCACTGCGGGATCGAGGGCCGCGAATGCCTTCTCCACGGATTCCTGGCGCGTGTTGCCGCCTTCCACTACCGTCAGACGCCCGAGCAGCCCCCGCACTTCCGGCTGCAGCATCTCATCGGTCGCCGCGATGTCTTCGTCCCGAACCGCGACGATAATGTCGGTCACCTCGGGCGACGCAGCGAACTTCCGCACGGTGTGCACCAGAATCGGCGCTCCTTCCAGCAGCATGAACTGCTTGCGGCTGGTGCCTGTGGTTTCGGGGGTGGCGGCACTGCGGCCCATGCGGGTACCCAGCCCCGCGGCCGGCAAAATAACGGCAAGTCTCACTGTTTAGTTCTCTCCGACCGCCTGCTCGCGCCGTGGCGGACGTTCCGTTTGCGGTGGGCGCTCCGAAGCCGCGGCGGCCGCCTGCGTGGACGCCGGCTGGTTGCGTTCGTCAAACTTCCCGAAGATCATTTTGCCGGCCGTCGTCTGAAGCACGCTGGTCACCGAAATCTCGACGGTCTTCGATATCATCCGCCGCGCGTTATCGACCACCACCATCGTACCGTCATCCAGATATGCGACGCCCTGATTGTATTCCTTCCCTTCCTTCAGGATGAATACGCGCATCGATTCGCCCGGCAGCACCACCGGCTTCAGCGCATTGGTCAGTTCGTTGATGTTCAGAACTTCCACGCCCCGCACCTGCGCGACCTTATTGAGATTGAAATCGTTGGTGACGATCTTGCACTTGTACGTCTTAGCCAGCTCGATCAGCTTCATATCGACCTCGCGAACCTGCGGGAAATCTTCTTCGGCAATCCGCACCGTGACGTTCGTCATCTGCTGGATGCGCTGGAGCACGTCCAGCCCCCGCCGCCCGCGCGTGCGCTTCTGCGAATCCTGCGAATCGGCCACCATCTGGAGCTCATGCAGCACGAATTGCGGAATCACCAGCACTCCTTCGATGAAACCGGTTTCGACGATATCCGCGATGCGGCCGTCGATAATCACGCTGGTATCGAGAATCTTCTGCGTGCTCTCCGAATCTACTTCGTTGCCGAAAACGCCGATCGCCCCCAGATTCAGCAGCTCGCCCTTCGACGCGCCCGTTACGGCGCCGAAATAAACCAGCACGAGCAGAGCGACAACCTGAATGAAATGAACCGCCCCGAAATTCTCGCCCGCGATGCGGCTCAGAACGACGCTCACCAGCGCGGCGCAGAACAGTCCCGCCACCACCCCAATCGTGATTCCGATAGTGCGCTTCAGGCTGACCCGCGCAAAGCGGCGCTCGAGGAAGATGGCCAGCACGGCCCCGGCCGCTCCATAGAAACCAGCCACCCAGAACTGAACGCTTTCGGGCCGGAAATAGGCGGCGGCGAACCCGAACACCAGCACGAAAATGACGCGAACAAGTATAAAGTCCAGCACGTCGCTACTTCCTTCAGGTCGCCGGACCGGGCCCCGCCGACCGTTATTGCCCGATTGTAAAGTTTACCACTCAGGCTGAGAGTAACGTAATGAGTCTCTCACTTGACGAGCGCTGGAAGCGTGTTCGGAATCTGGCCGAAACTATAGAACGCATTGACGATCCTGCCGTCTGAAATTTCCCCGATGCGGAAACCGGAGCCTTCCGCTCCCAGCGATTTTCCCGCCGCATTCGTGGTAATCATCTCCAGATCTCCGTCTTTACCGAATGAATTCTTGTGCAGATGCCCCGCAAAAACATACTGCACGCCATAGCGGTGCAGCAACTCCAGGATGCGTTTCCGCGTCTCCACCGGCTGATTGAAATACTGTTCGGGCTCGTCCGGCTTTTCGAGAAACAAAGGAATATGCAGGAACACGACCGGCGTCGCACCGGACCCCTTTGCCTTTTCGAGCTCGGCAGCGAGCCATTTCTCCTGCTTCGCCGCCTCGTCCATCACCTTGGCCGGAGCCTTCAGAAGGCTCGAATCCAGAACGATTCCGTAAACCGGGCCCTCCCGGAACGAATAATAATCCGGTCCGATGTTCTTCCGGTATTCCGCCAGTGACTCCGGCGTCGGGTCGTTCCCCACGTCATGATTCCCCGGCACGCTGTAGAGGTGGATCGAGGGATCGAGCATCGCGTTGATGCGCTTGTATTCCGCGATCTGGGCCGGGTCGCCGCCCTTGTTCACGAGATCGCCGGTCACTACGACAAACGCCGGATGCAGCCGGTTGATATTCGCAATCGCGAACGTCCAGTTTGCCGTCTCCTGCACGAAGTTCCTGTTATCCGCGAACATACCGAACTGCGGGTCCGAAGCCTGCACGAAATACATCGGACCGGCAGCGGCGAGATGCAGCGCCAGCACCGGCAGCAGGAGGAGAAGACGGCGCATCGTCAGCTTCCCTTCACCACGAAGTTCACCATCTTGTCTGGCACCGCGATCACCTTCACGATCGTCGATCCGGCCAGCAGCGCCTGCACTTTATCGTCTCCGCGAGCCGCCGCTTCGAGCGCGGCCTTATCCAGCCCGGCCGCCACCTGAATGCGTGCGCGCAGCTTACCGTTGATCTGCACAGGAACCTCGACCTCAGACTCCCGCGCCAGTTCCGCATCGAACGCCGGCCAGCTTTGCTTCATGACCGGCCCGTCGTTCCCCATCTCCGCCCACAGCTCCTGGGTCACATACGGCGCGAACGGCGAGAGCATCAACGTCAGGATCCGCAGGCACTGCCCCATCGCGGCGGCCGAAATCTGCTTCTCCTTGTCATAGAGAACGTTGACCAGCTCCATCATCAGCGCGATCGACGTATTGAAGTGCCACCGCGTGTCGAAATCTTCCGTCACGCGCTGGAGCGTCTGGTGCAGCTTGCGCAAAACCACCGCATCCGCCGACCCATCCCCGCCCGGCGCCCCGATATTCCGCGTCACGAACCGGTACACGCGCCCGAGGAATCGATAAACCCCATCCACGCCGGCGTCGATCCAGTCCACATCCTTCTCGGGCGGCGCAGCGAACAACGCGAACAGCCGCGCCGAATCCGCACCGTGTTTGTCCGCCACCTCATCCGCCGGCACCACGTTTCCGACCGATTTCGACATCTTCTGCCCGTTGCGAATCACCATGCCCTGCGTGAAAAGCTTCTTCACCGGCTCGTCGAAAGTGATCAACCCGATATCGCGCATCATCTTCGTCCAGAAGCGCGAATAGATCAGGTGCAGAATCGCGTGCTCCACCCCGCCGATGTACTGGTCGATCGGAAACCAGTAATCGATCTTCTTCGAATCGTAGGGCGCGCTCGAATTTTTCGGATCGCAGTAGCGATAGAAATACCAGCTCGAATCGACAAACGTATCCATCGTGTCCGTTTCGCGCCGCGCCGGCTCATTGCATCGCGGACACTTCACGTTCACGAACTCCGGAACATCTTCGAGCGGCGACCGCCCCTGCCCCGTGATCTGGATCTTCAGCGGCAGCAGCACCGGCAGTTGATCGTCCGGCACGGGCACCACGCCGCACTTCGGACAGTGGATCACCGGAATCGGCGTGCCCCAGTAGCGCTGGCGCGAAACGCCCCAGTCCTTGATGCGAAACGTAATCGCGGGCTTTCCGAAATTGTCGCGCTCCGCCCGCGCCGCCATCTCCCGCCGCGCCTCCTCGCTCGTAAGCCCCGAATACGGGCCGGAATTCTCCACGATCCCGTAATCCCCGAACGCCTCCGTCATCGTCGCGGGATTCGCCAGCTCGCCATCCACCGGACGAATCACCGGCCGCACCGGAATTCCATACTTCGTGCAGAATTCGAAGTCGCGCTCATCATGCGCGGGCACCGCCATAATCGCGCCCGTGCCGTATCCCATCAATACGAAGTTTCCGATCCACACCGGGATGGTTTTGCCGCTGAACAGATTCACCGCCGTCAGGCCGGTATCGACACCTTCCTTCTCCACATCGCCCGGCCCCTGCGAGGCGCGCGCGTCGATCATCTTCTTCGCCCGCGCCTTCACCGCGTCGGAAGCCATCGTCCGGACGATCTCATGCTCCGGCGCCACAATCATGCACGTCGCGCCGTAGATCGTGTCGATCCGCGTAGTAAAAACCCGCACCGGACCGTATCCCTCGACCGTGAAATCCACTTCCGCGCCTTCGCTGCGGCCGATCCAGTTGCGCTGCATCGTGAGAACGCGCTCCGGCCATCCGCCCTCCAGCTTCGAGATTGCGTCCAGCAATTCATCGGCATAAGCAGTCGTCAGCAGAAACCACTGCTCCAGCGCCCGCTGCTCCACCTGCGTGTTCTCGTGCCGCCAGCAGCAGCCATCCACCACCTGCTCGTTCGCAAGCACGGTGGCGCATTCCGGACACCAGTTCACCAGCGCTTTCTTGCGGTACGCCAGCCCGCGCTCCAGCATGCGCAGGAAAAACC
>DASZVV010000434.1:0-9446 GCA_035546955.1 Bryobacteraceae bacterium | reverse complement strand
GATCGAGTACACACTCCTGATGGCCTTCATCGCTCTCGCTTCGGCGGCAGTTTTCGTCAACGCTGGCACCAGCGTGAGCAGCATTTGGGGTAAGGCTTCCAACCAGCTCTCGACCGCGGCGAGCGCGTCCGGCTCCTAAGCTGAACGGATTCCCGGACGCGGGGCGCGCCGCCGTCTGAGAGAAACGGCGGCGTTTCCCGTGGAGTCCTGGAAAGGCGGCAATTTTTTTGAATTTAAGGAGAGAGAACCATGAAGAAATTTATCAAGAATTTCCTGGCGGAGGAATCTGGCCAGGACCTGATCGAATACACCCTTCTGATGGCTTTTATCGCACTGGCCTCGGCGGCGGTTTTCGTCAATGCCGGAACGAGCATCAGCTCGATCTGGAACACGGGCAGCACTCAGCTTTCGACCGCTGCTTCAGCTGCTGGATCCTAGTCGGACGCCGGAGCGGCGGCGCGGGCGCCGCTCCGGTTTTCCATTTGTTAGCGAACTGAGAAACGAATCTTATGAAAAAACGATTGATCGGCGTGTTTCTGTTTGCCCTGGTGGTTTCCGCCGGAGCTGCGTTCGTGCTGTATCAATTGATCTCCACGAAAGTCACGGCCGGCGCGTCCACACATCCAGTCACCAAAACAGTCTTTGTCGCCGCCCATGACCTGCAGCCTGGCGCCCTCATCACGGATCGCGACATCTCGACTATGGAAGTGGTCAAAATTCCCGATGGCGCCATCGTTAAGAAAGAGGATCTTCTGAATCGCGGCGTCGTGAGTCCCATTCATCAGGACACAGCTTTCTTTGACGCGATGCTGGCGAAAAAAGGTGAAGGTGCCGGATTCGCCACCATCATCCCGCCCGGCATGCGGGCGCTTGCCATCAAAGTGAATGAAGTGATCGGCCTCGCGGGCTTCGCCGTTGCCGGCATGCACGTGGATGTTCTGGTCGCCGGAACGCCTCCATCCGGATCGAGCGCCGGCCCGGTCAGCCGTACGCTTCTGCAGAACATCACCGTTCTTTCAGCAGGCCAGAACTATCAGAAGGATGCCGAAGGAAAGCCCGTCATGGTGCAGGTGGTGAATCTGCTCGTGACTCCAGAGCAGGCGGAGATCCTGAATCTCGCCACCGATGAGCGCATCCAGCTCGTGCTTCGTAACCCGAACGATCAGGCCGTTGCCCAGACCACCGGCGCCGCAACCGCGAATCTGTTCGAAGGCACCAATATCAGAACAAGTCACTCTGACGGGGATAACCCGGCTCCCAGACCGCGGCAGAAGGCTGCGCCGCAGCCCCCGCCCGCCCCGGTGGTTGCACCGCCCGCGGCGCCCCCGCCGCCACCGAAGACATCCGTTATTGAAGTGCTGTCCGGCGCTACTCGTACTCAGGTCACGGTCAGCAACGTCCCGTCGCAGGATCAGGAGGCACGGCAATGAGAATCCGCGTGGTTGATGTGGCCGTTCTGATGGGCCTCGCCATGTGCGCCAGCGCGTTGCGGGCCGAAGGACTTCCCGGCGCCGAGAAGATCGTGGTGGGGACGGGAAAAACTCAGGTCATCGATTCGCCCGTCGACATTGAGCGCGTGCTGATCGCCTCGCCCGAAATCGCCGAATCGGTTCCCGTCGATAACCGCACGGTCGTCATTAACGGCAAAGCGCCTGGTGAAACCAGCGCCATTCTCTGGCTGACCGATCACACGCGCAAGGTTTATGACGTCACGGTCATGTACGCCGCATCGCGTCTCGAAGCGGCGAAGGAACAGATTCACGGCGAATTCGGCGATGCGGTCCAGCTCACCGGCGACACCTCCGCCGTCTATCTGACCGGCACGGTAAAGAATATGTTTGAGTCCGACCGCGCGCAGTCGATCGCCGCCACTGTCGGGAAAGTCGTCAACCTGTTGAAGGTCGAAATTCCGCCTCAGCAGCAGCAGGTTCTGCTGAAGGTCAGATTCGCCGATGTGGACCGCTCCAAATCACAGTCACTCGGCGCGAACATCCTCGGCAAGCTCGGCGGCTGGCCATTCAATGTGACCACCGGCGCTTCCGGCACGGCTTCCCGTTTTTCGGACATCACTTCCACGAACGGGGCCGCGAACGCAACTTACACACTGTCTGACGCTCTGAACGTTCTCACGTTCGATCCGCACTTTCCGCTCCTCGCCACTATTCAGGCGCTGGAAGGCGTCAATGCATTGCAGATCCTCGATGAGCCGAATCTGCTCGCCATGAACGGCCGCGTGGCGTCGTTCCTTGCGGGCGGCGAATTTCCGTACCCCACGATTCAGGGCGGCGCCGCCGGCGTGGGCCAGTTAACCGTCGCGTTCCGGGAGTTCGGTATCAAGCTGAAATTCACGCCGGTCATTACACCGCGGGGAACGATCCAGCTTCACCTGGCGCCCGAGGTCAGTTCGCTCGATTTCGCTGACGCTCTCACGGTGCAGGGCGGCACGGTTCCGGCTCTCACCACGCGCCGCGTCGAGACCGACGTGGAACTCGAAGACGGACAATCCTTCGCGATCGCCGGCCTGCTGGATCGCAACACCACCGAATCGCTCTCCAAGATTCCGGGCCTCTCCGGCATCCCGGTGCTGGGCAAGCTGTTCACATCGAAGACCAGCAATCGCTCGAATTCCGAGCTGATCGTCATCGTCACTCCGGAACTTGTTACTCCGATTCCGAAAGGCCAGCCGATTCCGGACCTGAAGCAGCCGCTGACATATCTTGATGGTCCGGACGGCGACAAGACTGCGCCGCGCACGCCAGGCATCGAAACCACTGGTCCGGTGCGCGCAGTGAAGGGCGAGATTTCCGTTCAGGAAATGGAGACGATCCAGCGCGAGGATCAGGCTCGCGCCGCGCTGAATGGCGCTAATACCCCGGCGTCGGGAACCGACCTTGGCCTGCCTCCCGGACTCAACGTCGGTAATCCAGCGCCAGCCACGAATGGCCCGCAGGTGCCGACGCAATGACCATGAGCTCGCTGAGCGCCGCCCTGGTAATTGCCGACCCTACTCTCCATCAACAGGCGCTTGACTGTATTCAGGGCGTACCGGTGCGTGCCGTCAGCGACCAGCAGTCGCTCGACGATATGGAAGATTTCCTGGATCGGATCGAGCGTTTCCGGGCCGATGTGATTCTGCTCGAGTGGAGCCTGTTGCGCGTCCCGCTCGATGAGTTTATCCGGCGGCTGAAGATCACCGCTTCCGAGCCCGCTGTTTTCATTCTTCAGACCCAGGCTGTGCCAGAAAACATTTTGGAAGCCATGCAGGCCGGGGCAAGTGAATATCTTTGCCCCCCGCTCGGCGCCGCGCTCAAAGAAGCCTTCGAGCGCCTTTCCATTGTCAGAGTGGAGCAGGTGAACCACCAGCAGAAAAAGCTGGGACGCCTGTTTGGATTTATCTCGGCCAAGGGAGGATGCGGCGCAACCACATTCGCCAGCCACGTTGCCACTGCGGCCGCGCCTCTCACGGACAAGCCGCTGCTGCTTGCCGATCTCGATTTCGAAGCTGGTTTGCTGCGCTTCATGCTGAAAGCCAAACCGCGCTATACGCTGCGCGATGCGGTAGACAACATGCACCGCATGGACCTCAATTACTGGAACGCGCTCGTCACCCGCCACGGTAAGAATCTGGAATTTATCGCAGCTCCGGAGGAACTCGGCGAGCGCAGCCCGGCCGATCCCAAGCAACTCGGGCGTCTTCTGCGTTTCATCCGCATGACCTATCCGGCCGCGGTGCTGGATTTCGGCCGCTGCCATAGCGCCATTGCGCTCGAAATGCTGCCGGAGATGGAAGCACTTTATCTGATCGTGACCGACGATCTGCTCGTTCTCGAGAATGCGCGCGAGTTCATTCGCGTGGCGGAAGAGCGGTCACGTTCGAGCAGCCGCATCCGCGTGATGGTGAACAAAGTCGGCTCGCGTCAGAAGCCCGATCTCGACAACCTGGAAAACTATCTCGGCCTGCGTCCGGAGGGAGTCTTCAGCGACGACCGCGAGGCTCTCTATGAAACCTGGTCGGAAGGCCGGCTGCTCGGCGACGATTCGACGCTCGGCCGCCAGCTCGCAGCTCTCTCGAAATCGATGATGTTTCCCGAGGCGGCGCTGCCCGTTGCGAAGCAGAACGGCAAGCGCGGCCGAAATCCCGAAGCCAAAGAGGGTGCAGTTTCGGCGGCGCAGGCGCCTTCCGGCTTCGGTCGATTCCTTTCATTTATGCGGAGTAGCCGCGCGTAACGAATATGGCAACCATACCAATGAGCACCGATACGGCTGGCGGGCGTCCCGAGGCCGGCTGGGTCACCCGAATGACGAACCGCGACGGTTCCGGCGCGGAATATCAGGAACTGAAATTCACGATCCACCGCAAGCTGATCGACCGGATTAATCTCGAAGCTCTCTCCTCACTGGCGGGTGAGCGTGCGCGCGCCGAAATCCGGGCCGCTGTCGCGCGTCTTGTGGAAGAGGAGAAGACGCCTCTCAGTCTCGCGGAGAAGGAACGCGTCATCGAGGAAGTCCTCGACGAAGTCTTCGGTCTCGGTCCGCTCGAGCCGCTGCTGCGCGATCCCACCATTTCCGATATTCTCGTCACCACGCCGCGTCTGGTCTACGTGGAACGCGGCGGCAAGCTGTACCGCACGTCTGTCGAGTTCAAAGACAACAACCACCTGCTGCGGATCATTGAGAAGGTGGTCGCGCGCGTCGGCCGCCGCGTGGACGAATCCTCGCCTCTTGTCGATGCCCGTTTGCCCGATGGCTCCCGCGTCAATGCTGCCATCCCGCCTGTGGCCGTCGACGGTCCGCTGCTTTCGATTCGCCGCTTCGGCAATAATGTTCTGCTGGGCGAAGACCTCGTCAACAAGGGCGCTATGACAGATGGCATGCTCGAGCTTCTGAAGGGCTGCGTGCGTGCGCGCCTGAACATCGTCATCTCCGGCGGTACCGGCAGCGGTAAGACGACTCTGCTGAATTGCCTTTCCAGCTACATCCCGGAAAACGAACGCATCGTCACCATCGAAGACGCCGCCGAACTCCGCCTGCGCCAAACGCACGTCGCACGTATGGAAACGCGTCCCGCCAACATCGAAGGCAACGGCGCCATCAAAATCCGCGATCTGGTCATCAATGCCCTCCGTATGCGTCCCGACCGCATCATCGTCGGCGAAGTCCGCAGCGAGGAAGCGCTCGACATGCTTCAGGCCATGAACACCGGTCACGACGGTTCGCTCACCACCATTCACTCGAACACTCCGCGTGACGGCGTCTCGCGCCTCGAAGTCATGGTCGGCATGGGCAACGCCAACATGAGCCCGCGCGCTATCCGCCAGCAGGTCGCGAGCGCGGTCGATCTCATCGTGCAGGTATCCCGCTTCAGCGACGGTACCCGCAAACTGACTCACATCACCGAACTGGTTGGCCTCGAAGGGGAACAGGTCACCATGCAGGATATCTTCCTGTTCGAAAAGACCGGCGTCTCCGAAAACGGCAAGGTTCTCGGCCGCTTCCGCGCCACCGGTGTTCGCCCGCGCTTCTACGAAAAACTCCGGGCCTGCGGCATTCAGTTGCCCACATCGCTCTTCCAGAGCGTTCTGGAGATTACCGCGTAATGATCGCGCTGGTTGTCATCACGTTCCTCGTTGTGCTGGCGGCAGTGATGCTGTCCGTCAGTTCCGGGCTGCGCTACTTCGAATCGAAAAGAAAGAAGCAGCTTGTCTCGGTCCTGCGCACGGTTTCCGAAACCGAGCAGGAGCATGTGGAACTGCTGATGGACGCCGACGCCGCGAAGCCCAATGAGGCGTTGCCTGGCCCGCAGGCGATGTACGACAAAATCGGCGTGCTGATCTCGGAATCGGGCCTCGATTGGGATATGAACAAGCTGATTACGCTGACCGTCGGCGGGTTCGTCGTCGGTTGCGTCATCGGCGCGCTGATTCCCTTTGAGACCTCGATCTTCATCCGCAGCGGAGCAGTCGGCGCCTTTCTGGCCTACATCCCGTTCATGATGGTGAAAAAGGCCCGCAACAAGAGGCTGGACGGCCTCGAGGCGCAACTCCCGGACGCTCTCGATTTCCTGGCGCGATCCATGCGCGCCGGCCACGCCTTTACGATCAGCCTCGAAATGGTGGGCGAAGAAGTTGCCGACCCGCTCGGCCAGGAATTCCGCGCACTCTTTAACGAACAGAACATGGGGGGCTCGCTCGATCGTTCTCTCGCGAATTTCGGCAAACGCGTTCCGCTGCCCGACGTCCGTTTCTTTTCGTCCGCCGTACTGCTGCAGCGCCAGACCGGCGGCAACCTCGGTGAAGTGCTCGGACGCCTCTCGCACATCATCCGCGAACGCTTCCGTCTGAAGGGTCAGATCAAAGCCGTCAGCGCGCATGGCAAAATGACCGCGACCATTCTCACGCTGCTTCCCATCGCGACACTCGTCGGCCTCATCATCGTTTCACCGCAATACCTCAGCCCCCTGCTGCACGATGCAATGGGCCGCAAACTGGTCATCGCAGGCGTCACGTTCCAGGTGCTCGGCAACATTTTTATCAGGAAGATCATCCGGATTCGCGTCTGACCCCGAGAAACTTATGCCACTTCTGCCTACACTGATCGCCGGATTTCTTTTCACGCTGCTGTGCGCCGTGATTACCGGCTACGGCTACCGCGCTTACGTTCGCCCGAGCCGTATTTACGACCGCGTGGGCGGCAATGCCGATGCAACAACCGAACCGTCTGTCAGCACCGGCCAGCGCGTCGCGCAGATTTTTGAAAACATCGGGCAGCACATTCCGATGAACCCGGCCGAGCAATCCGTTACCCGCCGGGATCTCACGATGGCGGGTTTCCGTTCGGACAATTCCGTCGCGATTTTCTACGGAACGAAAGTCATCGGCTGCATTCTCATGTTTCTGCTCGCGCTTCTGTTTAAGGACATGGTCAGCGCCAACATGACGCCGCGCATGGTGATCCTGATCGGCTGCACCGGGTTTGGCTACTATTTCCCCACCCTCGCACTCGAAAAAATGGTGAAGGAACGTCAGTTGAAGCTGAAGCAGTCGCTGCCGGATGCTCTCGACATGATGGTGATCGCCGTGGAAGCCGGTCTGGGACTCGACCAGGCTATGCAATACGTCGCGCGCGAAATTCAGATCGGCCACAAGGAACTGGCCGATGAGTTGGGTTTGGTGGGCTTGGAAATGAGGGCGGGGAAGAGGCGTTCGGAAGCGCTGCGCAATCTGGCGACGCGGACCGGCGAGCCGGAGCTTCGCAAGCTGGTCGCGATCCTCACTCAGAGCGATCGCTTCGGCACCAGCATGGGGGACAGCCTGCGCACCCATTCGGATTTTATGCGCCTGCGCCGCAAGCAGGAAGCCGAGGAACGCGCCGCAAAGATCGGTGTGAAGCTGGTCTTCCCGATCTTTCTGTTCATTCTGCCGTCCATGATGCTGGTAGCTGCCGGTCCGGCGCTGCTCAAGATTTTCGAGGAGATGTTCCCGATGATGCAGAATTTCGGGAAATGAGGTAGAGGGACTGCGCTCCGCCGCCGAGAAGAAGTTCAGGCAGGGAGCGCGGGAGGCGAAGAAGAGGAGAAACCATGAGCACGCAGGGTTACATCATGTTGTCGTTCAGCCTGTTTGCACTGGCGCTCCTTATTCTGCGCCGCCGCCGGCGCACCAAAGGCTGACGACCACGGGTTTTTGCAGGTTTGGAATACGTTTAACGCTGAATAAAGGAGAACACTAACATGAGTCAGACCATTCTTCAGGCAGGGCTTTGGGTACTCGCCGGGCTGCTGCTCACCATGCTGATCATTCGTCGTGGCAAGCGCAAAGCCCGCGGTTAATCGCCGGGCTGTGCCACAAGCCGAACCAATGACCGATTGGGCTGCGCTGCAAAACAGCGATGGCGGCTGGGCGTATAGCCGCGGATGCTCGTGGGCCGAACCAACCGCGTTCGTCCTGCTGGCGCAATCCGCCGGCTCGCCCGATCGCGGGAGCTTCCTCAAAGGGGGGAAGTTCCTCGCGTCCCTGGCCCGCCACGACGGAGGATGGAGTCCGCAGCCGGGTGTTGATGAGAGCACCTGGGTCACCGCTTTGGCGGCGCTGTTGCCGGAGGATCTGATTACGGAGCAGCATCGCCGCCAGGCGATCGGCTGGTTGAAGGAGAAGAGTGGCCGGGATTCCAGCTGGCTCTATCGCCTTCGACGCCGTCTCGATGGAGATAAGGAAGAGCTCCCGGAGGGCTGGCCATGGTTTCCGGGCGCTTCAGCGTGGGTAATCCCCACGTCTCTGGGAATTCTGGCATTCGAGCGTGCGCTGAGACGCGGTTCGTCCGATCGCGGCACGCTTGAAGACCGCATTGTGCAGGGAAAGAAGTTTCTTCTGGCCCGGCAGTGCGCCGATGGTGGATGGAACTACGGATCGATCCATGCTCTCGGGCGCGATGGCGATTCGTATCCGGAAACCACCGGCATCGCCTTGCTTGCGTTGAATGGCGTGCCGCAATCCGCGCAGCTCGCGAAAGCGAAGGCTGCCGCACATCGTCATTTTTCGGAGTGCCGCACCGCGGAAGGAATTTCATGGCTGCGCATGGGGATGGCCGCGCAGGGAGAGACATTGATTTCCACCGCCGTTCCCGTTTGCCGCACCAATATGGATAGCGCGCTGATGGCGCTCGCCGCCGCGCCGCGCAATCCTCTGCTGGCGTAAATCATGCAATCGAAGTTCACACGACGCGAAGTATTGGCAACCGCCGCGGCCGGCGCAGTCATGGCACGCTGCAGCAAAGCCCCGGCGCGCCGTTTTCCCGTCAGCAACGTGTCCATCGTCAAAGCCCCCGCTTATTCGATGGATGTATACGACACCGTGTACCGGATGATCGCCGGCCACCGGCTCAACGTTCGCGGCCGCCGCATCGTCCTCAAGCCCAATCTCGTCGAATACGATTCCAATACGACGATCAACACCCATCCGATGATCGTTCACGCCGTGTATGAGGCGTTTCTCAAGCTGGGTGCCGGCGATGTGCGCATCGCCGAAGGACCCGGCCACCGCCGCGGCACGCTCGATCTCGCCGATGCCGCCGGATACTTCAGCACGATCTCGCAATTCGAAAACGCTTTCACCGATCTCAACACCGACGCCGTCGCGAAACGCACCATCCCCAACCCGGTTTCACAACTGAAATCGCTCTATTTGCCCCATACAGTTCTCGATTGCGACCTGCTGGTCTCCGTCGCGAAAATGAAAACGCACCATTGGGCGGGCGCGACGCTGTCGATGAAGAACCTGTTCGGTCTCGTCCCCGGCGCAGTTTACGGATGGCCGAAAAACGTGCTGCACTGGGCCGGCATTCCCGAATCGATTGTCGATCTCCATCACCTGTTCCCGAAGCAATTCGCGATCGTCGATGGCATCGTCGGTATGGAAGGTAACGGGCCAATACAAGGTACACCGAAGGCC
>DASZVV010000433.1:0-1922 GCA_035546955.1 Bryobacteraceae bacterium | reverse complement strand
CTCGCCCCACTTCAGCTTTTGACGCAGCACGTCAAAGAACGTCTTGTCCGGATTCTGGATGAGCAGCACTTCCGATTTCGACGCGGTGCATTCCACCTGGTCGCCCGGTTCGAGACCGCCGCCCACCTGGCCGTCCACGGTCAGGAAGGAATCGTCATCCTTCATGTGGCCGACGACGCGGATGGGGAGGCTGGCCGGAATCAGAAGCGGGCGGTTGGTCAGGGTGTGTGGACAGATCGGTGTGACACAGACGGCATCGACTGTGGGGAAGACGATGGGGCCGCCGGCCGCGAGCGAGTACGCGGTGGAACCGGTCGGGGTCGAAACGATCAGCCCGTCGGCCTTGTATTCGCAGACGAAAGTGTCACCTGCCCAGACATCGAGATCGACAATGCGGGCGATGGAGGATTTGGCGATGACTACATCATTCAGGGCGTCGTACTCGGCGACGGTCTCGCCGCCGCGGATCACCGCGACGTGGAGCAGGCCGCGCCGGGTGACGTGGATATCTCCGGTCAGCGTTCGTTCGAGTTCGGGGAAGAAATTTTTGACCGGAATGGCGGTCAAAAAACCGAGGCTGCCGAGATTGACGGCGAGGATCGGGATCGGACGTCCCCCGAGCGCACGGGCGGCGGAAAGGAGCGTACCGTCGCCACCGAGGACGATGGCGAGATCGCAGCCTTCGGCGACGGACGCGCGCGGGAGCCCGGGCGATTCGGCATAGCTGGCCGCTACGTCATCCAGGCGCGCTTCGACGCCGCGGGCGGTGAGCCACGCCACGAGTTCCGGAACGAGCCGTGTTGCGGCCGGCGCTTTCGGCTTGGCAAACACGCCGACAGTTTTAACGGTGCCCATACAACAGGAATTCCCTGTTCCCCTCCGCGCCGGTGATCGGACTTTCCGTGATCTCGACGGCGAAATTCAATTCTTCCACACAGGCGCGTACTTTATCGCACGCGGCCTGATGGAGTTCGGGATCGCGCACGATGCCGCCTTTGCCCACCTGGCCGCGGCCGGCTTCGAACTGCGGTTTGACCAGAATCACCATGCGTCCGGTGTCGGGTTTCAAAACACGGGCGATGGCTGGCAGGACGAGAGTGGCCGAGATGAAGCTGACGTCGCAGACAGCGAGATCCACGGGCTCGCCGAGGTCGGCGAGTTCGAGATTGCGGGCGTTGAAGTTTTCGTGCAGGATGAGGCGCGGGTCCGTGCGCAGGCGCCAGTCAATTTGTCCGGCGCCGGTATCGACCGCATGTACCTTTACCGCGCCGTTCTGGAGCAGGCAATCGGTGAAGCCGCCGGTGGAGGTTCCGATATCGGCGCAGATCAGCCCGGCGGGGTCGATGGCGAAGTGCCTGAGCGCGGCTTCCAGCTTGAGACCGCCGCGGCTGACATAACGAAGCCGTCCGCGGACTTCGACGTGAGCACCGGCGGCGACAGTCCGGCCGGCTTTATCGGCCCGCGCGCCATCAACGAAAACATCTCCGGCCATGATCAGGGCGCGCGCCTTCTCGCCGGTTTCGGCGAAACCGTTCTCCACCATCCAGCGATCGAGCCGGATCTTCTCCACTGTTCTACGACTTGCGCCGCACGATGAGATCGGCAATTTCGTGCAGCCATTTTGCGGATTCGCCGAAGGTGGAGAGAGCGTTGTGGGCCAGCGCGCACTGTTCGTTCGCCATTTCGCGCGAGCGATCGAGGCCGTAAACAGCAGGGAAGGTGATCTTGCCCTGGGCTTCATCCTTACCGGCGGTTTTGCCGAGGGCTTCGGAGGATTCCTCGACGTCGAGGATGTCATCGACGATCTGGAAGGCGAGGCCGGCGTGCTCGCCGTATTGCGAAAGCGCGTCGAGCTGGGGGGCGCTGGCGCCTGCCGCGATGCCGCCCATGCGGACGCTGGCGCGGAGCAGGGCGCCGGTCTT
>DASZVV010000432.1:0-6289 GCA_035546955.1 Bryobacteraceae bacterium | reverse complement strand
CAGGTCGTCTTCGAATTCGATGTGAGGAATGCTCATTACGCCGCTGGCGCCGAGGTCGAGCGGTTCATCGAGAGTACGGACCTCGCTCCGCGGAAAGCCCAGGGTTTCGATCTCTCGTACCACCTGATCCACATCATCGGCATTTTTAAAGAGTCCTACGGCAGTCTTAGGCATGGTCCACCTCGGTTGAGCGTTTCTGAGCCGGAGATTCCAACGAGCAAACTACGGGTTCAGTGAGACGGATTCGCGTCTTTCGCGACAGCAGCCGTCCTTTCACCGTGCAGGTGAAGGACGCATTATCACAATCGAGGCGGATAAGGACTTCTTTATCCGTCAGATTTCCGTTTGCCACATGCACCTCCCGATTTGAC
Source organism: Bryobacteraceae bacterium (assembly GCA_035546955.1). Lineage (GTDB taxonomy): Bacteria > Acidobacteriota > Terriglobia > Bryobacterales > Bryobacteraceae > BOG-234. The sequence continues at coordinate 5,918 of DASZVV010000432.1, read as the reverse complement.
GGAGCAATTGGTTTTCCGATGAGGGGGAATGGCAGGGAATTCGCCGGGAAGGCACGGCTTCCTGCGAACTGTTGCGTCACTGTACGCGAAAAGGGACAGTGCGATTGCGCTATGTCACGCAGATCAGCCGAGCTCTGCTACGTTGCGGGGGTGGAGATGCGGATCATTTCGACGTTGGAGACGGCGATCACGGCGGTATCGAGCATCTTCCGCAGCTCCGGGAGGAGGCGTTCGATTTTTTCGGCGTGATCGACCACGGTGAGGATGATGGGAAGATTGTGCCCCAGCAGATGACTGCGGTGGATTTCCGCCGATTCGCCATAGCCTTCGAGTCCTCTCAGCACCGTGGCGCCCGCGATGTCCATTTCCTGGCAGGTTCGGATGACGGCTTCATAGAGAGGGACGCCGCCGAAGCGGTCCGCTTCCGAAAGATGCAGGCTGAGAAGCTTAGCCGGCTGTCGCTGGGGCATCGGGAGCTCCTTCTTCGGGGAGAGCGTGAACGAAGCGGTGAGCTTCGACGTCCGAGATCACGATGAGGCCGTTCTGGATCATTGGTTCAACGGCGCTGAGGATCTCTTCGGTGCGTTCGGGGCGTTCGACCACTGAAATCACCACGGGAGCATCCGGAGAAATGCGGAAGAGTTTTTTCTCTCGGTGCGTATGGCGTCGCGCGCCGTAGCCGAGGATGCCACGATAGACGGTTGCTCCGGCGACTTCCATCATGAGGAGGCGCTTCACGATGGCGTCGAAGAGAGGTTCGCCGTCCGCTTTATCGTCTTCACCGAGATAGATGCGGATATGTTTGGCCGGGCCCTTCATCTCAGCATGCGGAGCGGCCGGCGCGGGACGTCCTTTCATGGCGGCTTTGACGATGCTGGTCTCCTGGACTTCGATCAGTCCGTCTTCCACCATTTCGTAGAGTGTGGGGAGAACCTCGTCGACTTTGGCAGCGGTGTCGATGAACTCGATGCGCAGGGGCATGTGTTCGGCACGAACTTCCTGGTCGGGGGAGTGGAGTATCTCGTGCGCGCCGAATCCGGCGACCGGCCGCAGGACAGTGGCGCCGGCGACCTGCTTCGCTTTCAGAAAGTGAACGATCGCGCTCCAGAGCGCATCGCCGTGGTGACGCGTGTCCTCGTTGACATAGATGACGACCTTTTTCGCGGAGCCTCGAGAGAGCATTCCACCTCTTCCTTTGCCCGGCCAGAGCGCGAGATGGCCGGTGGGGGTTATTGGCTGTTTTGAATCTCCCGGCCACCGGCACACTCAGCTTACAACGGGAAATGGAGGACATTCAAGAATGTGCGCTGCGTCCTTACCGGCAAAACGTGTTAATGTGAAGTTTCACGGTGATGGAGTCTCACCGTAACCGTCCCGAACGCCGCGGGAATAATAGCTCCTACCTCGACAGGTAGGGGCTTTTTTGATTTTGGAGGCATATTCGAAATGGCAATCATTGAGAGAGTGATCGGCCGGGAGATTCTCGATTCGCGGGGAAATCCCACGGTGGAAGCGGAGGTGTGGCTTGCGGGCGGATATGCCGGGCGGGCGGCCGTGCCGTCCGGCGCATCGACCGGCGAGCACGAGGCGGTGGAGCTTCGCGATGGAGAGAAAGGCCGTTATCAGGGCAAGGGCACGCGGCGCGCGGTGGGAAACATTGAGGGAGAGATCGCGGCGGCGGTCCGCGGAATGGAAGCCTCGGGGCAGTGCGCGATCGACAGGAAAATGATTGAGCTCGATGGAACGCCGAACAAGGGGCGGCTGGGCGCAAATGCGATTCTTGCGGTATCGATGGCAACGGCCAGGGCGGCCGCGCAGGCGAGCGGATTGCCGCTCTACCGGTACCTTGGCGGTGTTGACGCCAATCTTTTGCCGGTGCCATTCATGAACGTGATCAACGGCGGAGTGCATGCGGATAGTTCCGTCGATGTGCAGGAATATCTGATCGTGCCATTCGGCGCGGATCGCTTTTCGGAAGCGATTCGATGGGGCGTGGAAGTATTTCACGCACTGAAGTCGGTTCTGAAGAGCAAGGGCTACTCGACGGCGGTGGGCGATGAGGGCGGATTCGCGCCGGCGCTGAAGTCGAACGAGGAGGCGGTGGAGAGGATTCTGGAAGCGATCGCGAAGGCTGGGTTCTCGACCGGCAGCCAGATCGGGCTGGCGCTCGATCCCGCTGCGAGTGAGTTTTTCGATAACGGGAAATATGTGTTCCGGAAATCAGATGGAAGCTCGCGGAGTTCCGGGCAGATGGTGGAGTATTGGGAAAGCTGGATGCGCCAGTATCCGATCGTCTCGCTGGAGGACGGGATGGCGGAGAACGACTGGGATGGATGGAAACTTCTTACGTCACGGCTGCGGGACCGGATTCAACTGATCGGTGACGATATTTTCGTTACGAACACGGAGATTCTGGAGCAGGGAATCGCGCAGGGCGTGGCGAATTCGATTCTCATCAAGCTGAACCAGATCGGCACTGTGACGGAGACACTGCGGGCGATGGAGATGGCCTCGAATGCAGGTTATACATCGGTGGTATCGCACCGGTCCGGGGAAACGGAAGATGCGTTTATTGCCGATTTCACGGTGGCGACACGGGCGGGGCAGATCAAGACCGGATCGGCGAGCCGGACGGACCGGATCGCGAAGTATAACCAGTTGCTGCGGATTGAGATGGAACTCGGATCTGCGGCGCGATTCGCGGGACGCAAGGCGATTCGAAATCTGGCAGTGTGAAAATGGATCGGCGAGCGCCGTGGAGGCGCGGAACGCGGGGGCCATCGGATAGGATCCAGGGATGGATTCAACATGCACGAACCGGAACGGGGCGGGAGATCTCGTTGCTTAACTATCTGGTCGTCATGGGAGGCGCCGCGCTGGGCGGGGCGTTTCGATTCTTCGTTGCATCGGAAATCGCGAACCGCGTTTCCGGGAGATTTCCGCTCGGAACTTTTTTGATTAACGTAACGGGAAGTTTCGCGATCGGAGTTCTGATGACGCTTTTTACGGAGAGAATGACGCCGCATCCGTATTGGCGGCTGGGGCTGGTGGTGGGATTTCTGGGAGGTTATACGACGTTTTCGAGCTTCGAATGGGAGACATTGTTCGCGGCGCGCAATGGTTCGAGCTGGATTGCGTTTTCGTATGTTATTTCGAGCGTGATCGCCGGGTATGCGGCGGTATGGCTGGGTAATTTGATTACCCGGCAGTAATTGGCCTGATTACAATCATTTATTTGACAAACGGAAGATCGTCCGATAGCCTGAAAGTTCACACCACAATTCCAGGCGATGGGGTTCCGCCGCAACCGCTCTGTCTAAAGGTCAGAAGCTGATGACTCCTGTATAGAACAGGAGATCTTTGTCTTTACGCGACCGAAAGTACCTTCCCGACTTCGAACATTTTGTAGCATTGCCTGGGATCGCCCGGTGGATCGCCATCGCCTTTGTGGTGGGAATTCTCTCCGGCACGGCGTCCGCGATTCTACTGGCTTCGCTCGAACTGGCTACACGGCTCCGGGAGAGTCATGTGTTTCTCATTGCGCTGCTGCCAGCAGCCGGATTCGTAGTGGGGTGGCTTTACCGGCGGTTTGGCCGCAGCGTGGAGGCGGGTAATAACCTTCTGCTGGAAGAGATTCACGATCCCCAATCCGTTATTCCCGCGCGAATGACGCCACTGGTTCTGCTGGGAACCTTTGTCAGCCATTTATTCGGAGCATCGGCTGGACGCGAGGGAACAGCGCTGCAGACAGGTGCGTCACTTGCGGATCAATTATCGAGGCCGCTGGGGCTGGGGCCGTCCGACCGCCGTATTCTTCTGATGGCCGGGATCAGCGGCGGCTTCGCTTCGGTTTTTGGAACGCCGCTGGCGGGCGCGGTATTCGGACTGGAAGTACTGGCGATTGGAAAGCTGCGGTATGACGCGATTCTGCCGTGCTTCATCGCCGCGATTGTCGGCGAACGGGTGACGCTTGCGTGGGGCCTTCATCACACGGTCTATCACATTCCTTATATCCCGGCTATTAATACGGCGGGCTTGCTACTGGCCGCGCTGGCGGGGATCATCTTCGGGACTGTGGCGCGCGTGTTCGCGAATACGACTCATCAGATTTCCGCGTGGTTCCGCCGAAAGGTTGCGTATGAGCCGCTGCGGCCTGTGATCGGCGGCGTACTGGTGGCGGCCGCGATGTTTGCATTCGGAACAACGCGCTACGCGGGACTGGGCATCCCTGTGATTCAGGAGGCATTTTTGCGACCGCTGCCGCCGTGGGATTTTGCCGCGAAGCTGATGTTCACGGCGGTCACTCTCGGCTCCGGATTTAAGGGGGGCGAAGTAACGCCGCTGTTTTTCATCGGGGCAACACTCGGGAACGTTCTGGGCTATGTGCTGCCGCTTCCAGCGCCGCTGCTTGCGGGGATGGGCTTCGTGGCGGTATTCGCGGGTGCGGCAAATACGCCGCTCGCTTCGACGCTGATGGCGATTGAACTGTTTGGCGCGGAAGGAGGCGTGTTCGCTGCGATTGCGTGCATCGTGAGCTATCTCAGTTCCGGACACGCGGGAATTTACCAGGCGCAGCGCATCGGCCTCAGCAAGATTGCGGCTGCGGACCACGAAGAGGGATTCCGGCTCGCGGATCTTCACGAGATCCGGCGGACGCCCGAGATTCACCTGTATGAGGACCTGCACGAACTCGGCTTTTTGAAAGGAACAGACGATTCTCGAATGAACGACCTTACAGTGCTCCGCCTGTATTTCCGTACAGGGGCTACGGCCAGGGCGCAGCAGGGCTGGCGAAAACTGTTTGCGCCGGCGCTCGGGCCCTATCTGCTTCAGCATGCCCGGGAGGCCGGGATTGAACAGGCGATTCTGCATCGCGTGTTCGGCGGCTTTCTGAGAGACGGCAAGCTGACTCAGGATAATTCGGAGATCGTGCCGCCGAATCTGCCCCAGTGTCTGGAGTTGATCGGTGAAGAGGAGTTGCTGCGGGCATTCCTCGATCTGCACCGGCGGGTTCTGGGAGATGTGCGCATCGTACTGCTGCGGGCAGAGCAGATCGATCCGGACCCGGCTGCGGAATCGCGAACCGTTCTCGATTAAAAACTGATTTTCCGGCCACGGGGCATTCGCCGCACTCTGGCCTCTGTGGCCTGCGGAGCGCTTACCGGATAGTCAGGGAGCGGCAGCGTGGTCTATACGAGCGCGAATTCAAGGCGGCGCCCGCCGCCGATGCGGATCACGTCCGCCACTTCAAAAACCAGGATGCGGACTTCGCCGCCATGCGGTCCGGCAGAGGCGGTGCGGGCGAGCACATCGACGACATCATCCACGCAGTTGACGGAGACAAGGATTTCCATCTTCATTCGGGGGACGTCTGCCTGATACTCGCATCCCCGGTACCAGGTTTTAACGGTATTGCGGCTTCCTGTGAGCGAAACTTCACTGACGATGATGTCATCGCAGCCCAGAGTTTCCAGCCCGGCCTTGACCTCGTCCAGCAGGAACGGGTGGACGAGGACTTCGACTTTCATCATGACGACTACTATAGACCTCCGATGGAACGGTAGACCGGAGGGCATGAAGAAGTCATAGAAATGTCGTGAAGAAAATCGAAAGCCGGGTGACGCCGCGGGGGGACGCGCTTCGTTTTGCGCGGTTGCACGCACCGGTACCTGAGGGAAGGCGTCTTGCAGCCGCAGGCGGCCGGCGGTAAGGCTACTCGGGCGAATGAGTTGCGCCCAGAGCCTCGTGACCGGGCAGGGACGCATTCCTGCGGCTTGTGTCAATACCGGTTGAAAATTCCCCATTGTGCCGGTCGAAAAAGGGACCACCTTCCGGCGATTGAGGTTTACAGTTTCAGCCGGCTGGTTGAAAATGAAACCGGCTGGTAAAGCGGAGGTGGGCTCTGGTGGAGACCAACC
>DASZVV010000431.1:0-2614 GCA_035546955.1 Bryobacteraceae bacterium | reverse complement strand
AATATCACGGGGCGATCGGAAAGACAACCCTGGGGTTCTTCGCGATGGACTACGATACGCCGCGGGGCAAGCGGCGTACTCTGGCCACCAACTTCGAGCCTGCGTCGGAAAGAAAGTTCATGCCGTCGTGGGATGAACCAGGTCTCAAGGCGACGTTCAGCGTCACCGCGGACATTCCATCGGATCGCATGGCGATCTCCAACATGCCGGTCGCTTCAACCGACGTGTTGCCGAATGGACAAAGGCGGGTTCATTTTGCGCCTACCCCGAAGATGTCCACATATCTTCTGTTCTTCGGAGTAGGAGATTTTGAGCGCATCGCGACCAAAGCGGACGGCGTCGATATCGGGGTTGTCGTCAATCGCGGCGATTCCGAAAAGGGACGCCTCGCGCTCGCGGAAGCGGCGAAGTTACTGCCCTTCTACAACGGTTATTTCGGCGTGAATTATCCGCTTCCGAAGCTCGATCTCGTCGTGGCGCCAGGTTCCATCGAGGGCGGCTCCATGGAAAATTGGGGGGCGATCTTTTACTCCCAGCAGCAGCTCTTGTTCGATCCCGCCAACTCCACGGATGCGGACCGGCAGGTTGTGTTTGCCGTGGTGGCCCATGAGATGTCCCATCAGTGGTTCGGGGATCTGGTGACAATGGACTGGTGGGACAACTTGTGGCTCAACGAGGGCTTTGCGCGCTGGATGCAGACGAAGGCGGCCGAAGCTCTGCATCCCGAATGGAGAACGGGGCTGCAGGCCAGCGCGGATGCGGGAAAGAGAGCGGACTCAAGACCTTCAACCCACCCGATTGTCCAGACGGTCATTACGCCCGATCAGGCAGAGCAGGCTTTCGATGCCATTACCTACGACAAAGGCGCGGCGGTCATCTCAATGCTGGAGGCTTTTGCGGGCCCACTCGCGTTCCGGGACGGCGTGCGGCGCTACATGAAGGCGCATGCCTACGGAAATACGGTGGACGCCGATCTCTGGCGCGAAGTGCAAAGCGCGGCGGGCAAACCGGTGCTGGAGGTCGAGAAAGATTTCACGACTCAGCCGGGGCTTCCGCTGCTTCGCGTGGAATCGGAGGAAACGACTGACGGGGAGACCCGAGTGACGATGCGCGAGGACCGGTTCGCTGACGATCGCTCCACGCTGGCAAACGAGCCCGCGCAGAAGTGGCGGATCCCGCTTGCAATCAGCACGAGATCAAAACAGGCGGATTACCTGTATTCGGCCGCTTCGCCGGGCGGTGCTGAGACTGCCGTGGTCGGTGGCGAAGGGCCAGCAATTGTGAACGCGGGACAACTGAGTTATGCACGCGTCGTATATCCACAGCCGGTTTTTGAAAAGCTGGCGGCGGGACTCGCCCAAATGCAACCGGCCGATCAGATCGGATTGTTGCGCGATGCATGGGAACTCGGGATATCCGGCGATGCGCCCGCGTCAAATTTCCTCGCTTTGGCGCGGAACCTTCCGGCCACCGCGGATCCTCTGGTATGGCAGCAGACGATTCCTTCGTTTATCAGCATCGACAATGCATTCGGCGACCCGGCAAACAGGGTTCGATACCGGAAGTTTGTCAACGCTCTGCTCGCGCCTTTGGCTGCGAAACTCGGATGGGATGAGGTGGCCGGAGAAGATCCGAATACGGCGCGGCTCCGGACGATTGTCCTGAGTACGCTTAGCCGCTTCGGAGATCGGGCGACTGTGGACGAAGCGCGCCGCCGTTATGCGCTTTCGCTCAAAGATCCAGCCGCCTTCTCGCCCGCGACACGACGCGCGGCGATGCAGATTGTGGCGCGCAACGCATCCGGCGACGACATCGGCCAGTTGATTGCCAGGCTGAAGGCGACCAGAGATCCGCTGGAGAAAAGCATTCAACTAAGTGCTTTGACCGCGATTGCAGATGCTGAGGGCGCGAAATACGTCCTGGATTTAGCGGTAAGCGGAGACGCCCCGGCCGGAACGCTGTATGGGTCGTTAATAGCGATTGCGGCCGATCATCCCGATCTTGTCTGGGACTACGCGGTGGGTCACGTGGATCAGCTGGGCTTTCCGCTGAACTCGGCGGAACGTCTGCGGCTCATGCCGTCTGTTGCGAGCCAGTCATCGGATGAAAAGCGCGCGGGGGAGTTGCAGGCATATGCCGAACAACACATCCCGGCGACTGCGCGGAGATCTGTCATTCAGGCGATTGCGGTAATCAGAGATAAAGCGGTGTTCAGGAGCAGGCGGATTCCGGAGATTGTGAGTTGGTTGTCGGCGCAACAGGGAAAATAGAGATATCCATCCACCAAAGGCCCATGGTCATCAGAAGGCTGGGGGCGCACGAACGAGACAGTTCGCCCTTCCCCGATGTCGACCTGCTCGGTGAATTCGACAAAACCAAACGCCATACGCTGCTGGCAAGGGAAAATTGGAAAACGATCTCGCCGAGTTATGGCTCAAAGAGTCGATCAGAAGCCACCCGATGGAGGAGTCTGTGCTTGCCCTTTAGATAAATCCGAAGGCGCCTGCAATGGGAATTCCGATGGCAAAGCGGCCTCAAGACTGATTTGTTCTCCGGTGATCGGGTGCCGGAGTTCCAGATATTGGGCGTGCAGAAAATATCCTCCGTCGCCGGG
>DASZVV010000430.1:0-11390 GCA_035546955.1 Bryobacteraceae bacterium | reverse complement strand
GCCGAGATCACGAGCGTCTTCGTCGCGGAATTCGGCAAGCCCCCCGAAGAGCTATATGCCGAGTTCGATTACAATGCCATCGGTTCCGCCTCCATCGGCCAGGTCCACCGCGGCCGCATGTCCGATGGCGCCATGGTCGCTATTAAAGTTCAGCGCCCGGGCGTCCGCTACGCCTTCCATCGCGACATCCTGCTCATGCGAAGCTTCGTGTGGTTCGTGTTTCTGTTCCGCATCCGCAGCCTCTACTTCATGCGCGATCCCATCCGCGAACTGGCGGTCTGGACGCGTGACGAACTCGATTACCGCCGCGAAGCCAGCCATTCGGACATGGTGAAGGCCAACGCCATCGATTCCCCGACAGAGCGCATCCCGAAAATCTATTGGGAGCTCACGCGCGCGCGCGTTCTCACCATGGAGTTTCTATACGGGCCGAGCGTTCTCGAATACCTCCGGCTGGTGGAGGACAACGACACCGAGGCGCTGGCCCGGCTCACGGCCCAGGGTTTCGACGCCCGCACGTACTGCAGCAACGTCATCACGAACTTCCTCAGTGACGCCTTCCGCCACGGCGTTTTCCACGCCGACCTACACCCCGCCAATCTCCTGATCCTGCCCAACAATATGGTGGGTTATGTCGATTTCGGTATCGTCGCCAAGCTCACGCCGGAAGCGCGCCACAAGCAGATCGAGCTTACGGTCGCCTTCTCCCAGGGCGATCCTGACGAGATCTACAGCAACTTTCTGAACATCGTCATGCTCACGCCGGACGCCGATCTGGAGGGAATGCGGAAACGCATCCAGGAACTGGCGCTCACCTGGTATGAGCAGCCAGCCATCCACGGCAAGGTGCGGCTCAAGGTTTCGATCACCATTGCGATGCGCGACTTCCTCATGATCTGCCGCGGCTATGGCGTGCTGGTGGACCGCGAGATGATCAAATACATCCGCTCCATCGTGCTGGTGGATGGGGTGGTTTCGCGGCTCGCGCCGGATTTCGATCTCGCGCTCGTGCTGCGCCATATTGTCGAAGACTACATGTTCGAGCAGTCCCGGAAAAAGTTCTTTTCACCCGCGGGCGTCACTTCCCTGCTCGCCGACGCGGCTATCTGGATGCGCGGCGGTCCGCCCGCCATGCTGCGCGCGCTCGAACGCTTTGAGCGCCGCAAAGTAACTCTCCGGGTCCGGCACGCCCCAGCCAAAATCGACCGCTCGCCGGTCCGCGCCCGCGCCTTCGCCGGAGCCGCGGTATGGGCGCTGATGCTGGTTTTTCTCGCCCTCGGAGGAGGCAAAGCCGCCATGCAGGTCTCGCCTTTCTGGAAGGTCCTGGTTGTGGCGTTTGTGTCATCATGGACGGTGTGGATGCTCTACCTGCTGCTTCGCCTGGTACGCTACACTCACATCGAATAATTCATCGGCTGAACGCTTGGGGGAAAGCAGCAAAAATCCGATCACGGTCCTTGACACGCACGGCCTGCTTTCACGCGGCGCATGGCGGAAGGAAGCCATTCCGGGCGCCGAAGGCAGCGATCCCGCACGTTCCTTTTGCAAAGCACTGGGCGAACTGGGGGGCCTGTACGCCGTCTTCGCCCGCTTTCTTTCCTGGCGCGCGGAACTGGTCGATACCGGCTGTATAGCCGAACTCCGAAACATTCAGGTCGATTACCCTCCGGTGCCGCTGGCAACCGCCGCGGCCACCGTTCGCCGTGAACTCGGCCAGGAGGCTTTCGAGCTTGCAGCGTCGCTTGAAGGGCCGCCGCTCTGGAACACATTCAACCGCACCGCTTATCTTTCGCAGATCGCGGGACGCGCCATTGTCGTGCAGGTCGCCCGCGATCCCGTTCCGGCCGAAGACTTCGCGGCATTTGCGAAAAGCCTGAAGGCCGTGAAGCATCCGGATATCGCCCTCCTGGTCTCCGGTCCCGTCATCGCGCAGTTCGAAGAGTGGATGCGCACTGCCGAAACGCTCACGCATGAGCGGCACTTCCTCGATGCCATCGGACAGCATCGCGGCGAGACGGCGGTTGTCTATCCGCAGCCCATTCCGGATCTCTCGACGGCCGGTGTTCTCTGCTGGTATCCGGCGCAGGGACGTTCTGCGGCGGACCTGGTGCAGCAGCGCGAATGGCAGATCTGCCCGCTGATCGCCGCAGCGATGCTCGAGCAATTTTACTCGCTGGCTTTTGTGGATGCCGATCCCGATCTCCGCGCCATGATTGTGGATTCCGAAGGCCGCCTCCACATGCGCTATCTCAATAATCCCCTCGCCGTTCCGGCGGGGCGGATCAGTGACGGCATCAAGTACACCACCGCGGTTCTTGCCGGCAACGCGACTGTCTCCGCCCAGCGGCTGATCCGGATGGTGCAGTCCCGCCCTCCCCTCGATCTTGAATCGACTCTGATGGACGAGTTTTCCGCCGTTGAGCCGGAACTGAAGATTCATCGCTGGTTTCCACCCTCGGCCGCTTCCTTCGAAAGCAACTGGCGCGCGCTTGCGCGCCTCGAGCCGGTCCGTCCGCTTTTTCTCGATTGTTTTCTCCGCAACCTGATCGCCGTGGGCTACTGGAATTCCGATGTGGCCGCCGATTCACCCGCGCCGGTCGATGCAATTGCGCAGGCGCAGCCCGGCGTTGTGCAGCGCATGCTGAAAACGGAGGTCAGCCTCAACCTCAACCGCAATTCCGCCGCCGAATGGGCGATGGGATCGAGCCTTCTCACCATCGGCGCGATGCGCGAAATGAACCGGCTGCTTGAAGAAGTTCGCGATCATGACCTGACCTTCGGGGTCGATACGCGCGAGGCTCCGATGAAAGAAGTTCCCCGCCGGCGCCTTACTTACGGGGTTCTTCTCGTATGCCTGATGGCGGTTCTGCTGACGAGTCTGGTGCTGGACGGGTCCGTGCCTCAACCGTGGCCCGTGGTGCTGCGGGCGATCGCAATCGGAACGCTTCCCGCCCTGTTCTGGGCAGTCTGGCGTATCGGCTGATCAGTCGAACTGTTCCGCCAGCCGGAGCAGCGAGTCGATCCCTTCCACATCACGATCGAGCTCACGCAGCACACGAATTTCTCTCACCTGATGTCCGAATCGCGACTTCAGCTCCGCGATCGCGGTGCGGTGCGATCCGCTAACGCTGCGATACCAGTCGAGCAGTTCGCCCGCAAGTCCGGGAGGCAGCGTTTCCGGAGTGTCGTAAAGCCAGGTCCGGTTCACGCAAATCATGCCGGGAGTGAATTGACGTTGGTGCAGCGCACTGAGGAAGAACTCCGCGTCGCGTGCCGCCTTGCCCGGAATCGTGACCACCCGGAACTTCGTAACCGCCGAATCGCGCAGCAGCGAGACCGTTCTGCGGGCCCGGTCCGAGTACCCTTCGGCGACCGGATGAAATAGCGAATAGAAGTCGAGGATCTGGCGAACCATCGTTGTTCCCAGAATCGATTCCGCGCGGCTGTAGACTTCGAGGGCATTGCGGCCGATGGTGGTAAGGCCGAGCGCTTCCGCGACTTTATATGTCCGGCTGACGAAACGAACCCGGCCGGAATCGGAGAAGTCGGCAAAGAGGACCGGCTTATCGAAGGTATCGAGGGCGTGGCGCGAGGGGGCGGTATCGATCACGAGATTGTCGAAGCCGCGCCGCATGAGCTGATCGATGCGTTCGATCGACATCAGTTCCTGCATGCCCGCCAGCGAATCGGCGATCGAAAGATAGATCGGGTGGTGCAGGATCGCTTCGTGATCGGAGGGCTTCGCATGCAGGCGGACGGCGTCATCGAGCGTCGCCTTGACGTCCATCAGGGCAGCCCAGAGTTCGCCGGAGGCGCCCGGAACCGGAACATGCTGTTCGAGAAGACCTTCTTTCAGGCCGAGAGCAGTCCGCAGCCGCAGTGCGGGATCGGTGGTCAACACCAGGCATTTCGCCCCGGCCTGCGCTTCCTTCAGCGCCATCGCCGCTGCAACGGACGTCTTCCCTACCCCGCCGGTTCCGACGCAGACCGTGATCTTCATTCGAAGCTCCCGAGATCGAGGGAGACGCCAATTTTCGCCAGCAGATCGAGATCGTCCGCCGGCTGCGTGATCCGCGGGATCAGCACCTGCGGCGCAGGGAGTGAAGTGCGGAGTTCGGCGAGGCGTTCGCGCTCGGTCATGCCGCGGTCAAGCGAGAAGCTCAGAGCGGGCGAGGAATGCTTCATCTGCTCCAACTCAGCAATCTGACTTTCATCCGCCATACACATCGGTGAAACCGAATTGACGAGGACCGCCGCGCAGGGGATCTGAAAATCGCTCTGCATCGCCTGCGCGATTTCGAGCGTTTCGGCGATGGCCATCTCTTCGAGCGGCGTAACGGGGAAAAGCTGGATGCGGCTTGCGTTCGAGAAGAAGCGATGCAGTTGCGCGCCCGCGTTGGCGAGGGGTCCGGTGAGGAAGGAGTGGAAGCTCCTGCCTGAGCGGATGGTGCTGAGGAAGTGACCACTCGCGGGGGCATCCCAGAGAATGTAGTCATATTGGGTCAGCGCGCCGGCGGAGGTGTAGCGGCGCTCTTCCGCAAGCTCCTGCAGTTTACCCAGAAAGAAGAATTCCTTCAGCCCTGGCGCAATCTCGATCAGGTTGGTGAAGATGGAGCTATCGAGAATCTTCTGCGCCATTGCCGAAAGAGGGAAATACTTCTTCACCATTTCGGCGATCAGTTCCTTCGGGTCGATGTAGACGACGTACAGATTTTGCGAAGCTTCCGGGAAGCGCGCAGGCAGCGCGCTGAGCGAAACGGCGAGCGCGAGTTCGGAGAGAGGATGGGAGCTGACGACCAACGCCTTACGGCCCTGCATCGCGTGGCGCAGGCCTTCGGCGAGGCTCAGGGTGGTTTTCCCGACGCCTCCCTTTCCGCAGAAAATCACCAGACGCGCCGGATCGTCCATAGAGCTAACCCACCAGTATAGGGGCAGTAGAGGGAGCTTTGTCTCCTTCTCGCGCCAGCACGATGCTACAGCCGTGAGATAACGGTTTTGACTTCCGTATACTGCTGCAGACCGTACTCACCCAGTTCGCGGCCATTGCCGGACTGTTTGAAGCCGCCGAACGGAGCGCCCGCATCGAGGACGTTATAGCAATTCATCCAGACGGTTCCGGCGCGGAGACCGTTGGCAACGGCATTGGCTTTACCGATATCGCGGGTCCAGACGCCGGCGGCAAGGCCGTAGGCGGTCGCGTTCGCCCGCTCGATCACCTCTTCAACAGATCGAAATTTGAGGATGCTCATGACGGGTCCGAAGATTTCCTCGCGAGCGATGGACATCTGGTCGCTGACCTCGGCAAAAACGGTGGGTTCGAGGAAGTAGCCGGGGCCCTCGACGCGGTTGCCGCCAGCTGCCAGACGCGCACCCTCGCGTTGCCCGGCTTCCACATAGCCAAGGACTTTGGCGAACTGAGCGGCGTCAATCAGCGGGCCTTGTTCGGTGCGGGGTGAAAAGGGATCGCCGACGCGGCGCTTTTTTGCGCGGGCGATGCTGCGGTCGACGAAATCATCCCAAGCGGACTCCTCCACGAAGGTTCGCGATCCGGCGCAGCAGGATTGCCCCTGATTGAAGAACAGGGCGGCGTGGGCTCCTTCGACCGCGGCGTCCCTGTCGGCGTCGGCGAAGACGATGTTCGGATTCTTGCCGCCAAGTTCAAGCGAAACGCGCTTGAGATTGCTGCAGGCCGCGGCGGCCATCACTTTGCGGCCGACTTCGGTGGAGCCGGTGAACGCAACTTTGTCGATATCCATGTGGGCGGCGATAGCGGCGCCAGCCGTTGGGCCAAAGCCGGGGAGGACGTTCACGACGCCCTCGGGAAATCCGGCCTCAAGGATCAGTTCGGCGACGCGAAGGGCGGAAAGCGGCGTCTGTTCGGCGGGTTTCAGAATGACGGTATTACCCGCCGCGAGTGCCGGGGCGAGTTTCCACGCCTGCATGAGGAGCGGAAAATTCCACGGGATGATCTGGCCAACGACGCCGACCGGTTCGTGGCGCGTATAGCAGAAGTAATCGCCCTGGACAGGGATGGTTTTGCCCTGAATTTTGTCGGCCCAGCCGGCGAAGTAGCGGTAGCAGGCGATGGAGAGCGGGATGTCTACAGTACGGGCGGTCAGATACGGCTTGCCGTTGTCGAGAACTTCGAGGGTGATGAGTTCGTCGCGGTTCTTCTCCATGAGGTCGGCGAGGCGGTGGAGGAGTTTGCCGCGCCCGGACGCTGTCATCCGGCGCCAGACACCGTGTTCGAAGGCTTTACGGGCGGCGGCGACGGCGAGATCGACATCGGCGGCATCGGCTTCGGCGATCTGGCAGATTTCCTCTTCTGTGGCGGGATTGATCGTGGGGAATCGCTTGCCGGAGAGGCTTTCCCGCCAGTCGCCGCCGATCAGGAGGCGGCCGGAGGGGAGGGGCACGGGCTTCATCAGAGGGGAAGGGGGCATAGAGAATCCTCCATTTTCCGCCACGCCTGCCCGCCCACGCTATTCTGAGAAAACACCCGTAACGGCTGCGTCAGCCGTGACACTCTATATTTGCGCGGCCGGGGCGGAGCCTTGCCCGCGGAGGGACGCTTGAACGCGGAATTGAAAAAACATTACGACGTCGTCATCATCGGGGCAGGACTGGCTGGCCTTTCACTTTCGACGCATCTGCTGAAGTACACGGAGGGCAAGAGCGTCCTTCTGCTCGATAAGTGGGATGATCCGCCGCGGCCGACTCAGAAGGTTGGGGAGTCGCTGGTTCAGCTCTCCGGCTATTATTTTTCGAAGATTCTCGACCTTGAAGAGTATCTGCTGATCGAGCATTATCTGAAATACAACCTCCGGTTCTACTGGCAGACAGGGACGGGCGACGATTTCTGGGAAGACGTGTCGTCGTCGTCGATTCGCGGCGTTTCCAACATCTGTACATTCCAGCTCGACCGTAACCATATCGAGCGGCACATGATGGAGCAGAACAAGAAGGACGCGCGGTTCCAGTTCGTGGGCGGCGTGCGGGATATCGACGCGCAGCTTTCGGAGACGGACGAGCCGCACGTAATCTCGTTCAACAAAGGCAGAACGACGTGCCGGTGGGTGGTGGATACTTCAGGCCGGAGCGCGGTGCTGAAAAAGAAGATCGGCCTGGCCAAGGAGAGCCCGATCCAGCACGGGGCGACGTGGTGCTGGGTAGAGGGGCTGGTGAATTATGAAAAATTCACCGACCATTCCTATACGGAGGTTCTGCTCGACCGTGCGCGGCAGAAGGTGGGCAATTTTCCGCTGGTGAACGCAACCAGCCATTTTTGCGGTAAGGGCCGGTGGTTCTGGGTGATTCCGCTGCATGGGATCACGAGCCTGGGGTTCGTGTACGAGCATGCGTCGGTGAACCCGGAGGAAGTATCGAGCGCGAAGAAGATGATCGAGTGGGTCTGCAAAGACTGGCCCATGTTCGCGCGCGACCTGCCGCACCGCAAGGTTGTGGACGAAGGCCGCTACATTTCTTATGCACACGATTGCCGGCAGACGATCAGCGCGAACCGGTGGGCGCTGGCGGGAGAGGCCGGACGATTCACGGATCCGCTGTACAGTCCTGGAAGCGATCTGATCGCGATCTACAACACGCTGGTTGTGGACGCGATTCAGACGGAAGACAAGGCGGCGCTCGAAGAGAAGTGCGTGCTGGCGGAGCAGATTGAACGGGCGATGTACGAGGCGTACGTGCCGACGTACGAGCTCAGCTACAACGCGCTGGGCGATCAGGAGGCGTTCACGCTGAAATACACGTGGGAACTGGCGATTTACTTCGGGTTCTACGTGATGCCCTTTGCGAACCAGATGTTCACGAACCGCAAGTTCATGCAGACGTTCCTGCGGCGGTTCGCGATTTTCGGACCGATTAACAAGTGCGTGCAGCAGTTCCTGAGCGATTTCTTCAAATGGAAATTCGAGAACGGGATTAAGAATCTGCCCGAACCGACACACATTGAGTACTACAGCATTCTGCCGCTGAAGGAATCGGAGACGCTGTTTTATCAGATTGGGTTGACGACGGAGGAGGCGGAGGATCAGATCGAGATCCACGTGGAGCGGATGCGCGAGTTTGCGCGGTACATTTACGCGCATGTATATGCGAGCGTGCTGGGCGACCGGGATGTAGTGGTGAATCACGACTTCTGCAAGAGCCTGAAGCTGCGCGAGGTAAAGTTCAATCCGGAAGCGATGCGGGCGCACTATGCGGAGCATGCAGGGTGCATGGAGAAGTATCCGTGGAAGCTGGATCCGTATGCACTTGATGTGTTTATCAAGGCGCGGATGGAGGAAGTGCGGCAGTCGGCCGCGGCGGATTAGATGGCTTCCGGCAGGCGAGGCGAACCCACTCGTAAGTTATTTAAATTTCAAAGAGCTGGTTAAAAAATTGGGTTCGTTTGTTCTTTTCGCGGCTGGAACCGCGAATTTACAAAACGAACCCAAATTTTTTCGGGAGCCAGGACGGCGGCCGTCTGTTCCGAAAGCACTATACACCCGCGAGCCACGGCTGGAGAGTCAAGACATTGAATCGATTCACTATTCTCATCCACAATTGTTGTGAATCGCCTCAGAAGCATTTAATCAGATCGGTATGGTACCGGAGTTCGAACAGCAAGGGCTGACGGATTGGAGATGCTGATATCGCCGGGGTAGGTTCCGGCGTCGTTATATCGCCACCAGGTCATCGGCGCGGTGGGTACCCGGCCGAACGCATTCAAAACTACTCGTTACAGCGAAAAGCTTCTTCAGTCCTCCGGGATCACGGTCAGCACGACGGATTTCTCCGACGTCTTCGGACGAACAGCGAAGATTGCGGATGACGATGCGCGGGTCCGGCAGAAAGTGGCTGAGATTACGGGGTAGGCGGACGCGAGCCAAACGCCGCAGCCGGCCCTGGTTCGGATGGCCAAGCTGGGAATCGTTCTGCTCGACTGGATGCAGAACGATCTGGATGCCACGGCCATTCAATGCTGGAGCTCGATGCAACAGAATTACGGCGTGAATGTCTGCACCGTGATGAGCATGATGAGCGAGCGCCTGATACCCAGCGCGTGCGAGGTAGATATTGCCGTTGCGGCTATGTATGCACTGCAACTCGCCTCGGGAAAACCCAGTGCTCTGGTGGACTGGAACAACAATTACGGCCACGACGAGAACAAATGCGTGTTCTTCCACTGCGGCAACTGGGCGAAGAGCTTCACTCCGGATATTGTGATTGGAACCGCGCCTATCCTCGGAACGACGCCTGGCGAACAGAATACGCACGGCGAGCTGGCAGGACGAACACCGGCGGGGCCGGTGACGTTCGCACGTATCAGCACAGACGACCTCAATGGCTGCATTCGCGCCTATGTGGGCGAAGTGCAGTTTACGGACGATCTGCTGGCCACGTTCGGAAACCGGGCGGTTGTGGAGGTATCCGGACTCCAGAAGCTGATGCGGTACGTCTGCCGGAATGGTTTCGAACACCACGCGGCGATGAATGGTTCGTCGTGCGGACCGGCACTGGCGGGAGCGTGGGAGTGTATCTGGGGTGGGACGTGCACCGGCACAACGTTGCCACGCTGTGAATATCAGGCGGTTTTGGGAAGAGTCGATTCAGCGGAGCGCGTCATTGCGGAAGGCCCAGGACGGGAGTGTTGTGCGAGGAATCCGGCGAGATATGGCGCGGTACGGCTGGTGGAGGCGCGTGAGACTTCGGCCGGCGTTCCGGCTGCGATGACCTGACCACCCTCGTCTCCTGCCCCGGGACCGATATCGATTACGTAGTCACTGGCCGCGATGACCTGCATATCGTGCTCTACCACAATTACGGTGTTTCCCGCATCGACGAGGCGGTTGAGCTGAACGATGAGACCCTCCACATCGGACGGGTGTAGGCCGGTAGTGGGCTCGTCGAGAACGTACAGGCTGTTTCCACGCTGCAGACGCTGCAGTTCGGTGGCGAGCTTGATGCGCTGTGCCTCGCCGCCGGAGAGTTCCGTAGCCGGCTGACCGAGCCGAAGATACGACAGACCGACTTCGCGCAGCACGTCGAGCGCACGACTGATCTGCGGAGCATCGGGAAAGAACTCCGACGCCTCGTGAACCGTCATGTTGAGGACCTCCGCGATGTTGCGTCCGTTCAGATGTATCTCGAGGGTTTTCTCGTTGTAGCGAGCGCCGTGGCACATCGAGCAAGGCGCATAGACGCTCGGCATGAAGAGCAATTCCACGCAGACGAATCCCTCACCCTCGCACTCGTCACAGCGTCCTCCAGGCACATTGAATGAGAAGCGACCGGCCGAGTAGCGGCGGGCGCGCGCCGCACCGGTTGCGGCGAACGCCTTACGCACATGATCGAAGAGGCCGGTGTACGTGGCCAGATTGGAGCGTGGCGTTCGTCCAATCGGCTTTTGATCCACTGTCACGAGACGCCTGATGTGTTCGATCCCGGCAGTAACCCTGCCTTCGACCGGCGTTGGTTTTTCGGCGATCTCCTGATCGGGGGAATCGTCACCGGCAATGATGTGACCGAGGTGCGCGCCCACGAGTTCTACAAGAGCCTGGCTGACGAGGCTGGACTTACCTGAGCCCGAAACGCCGGTGACGGCGACGAGCGTTCCAAGGGGAAAATCGACAGAAAGCTTCTGAAGATTGTTACGGCTGACATCGGCCAAACGCAGCCAGCCGTGGGAAGGGCGCAGCGGGCGTATCTTCTGTTTTGTGGTGTTGAACAGCCAGGGACGCGTCCGGGATGCTTCGACCGACCGCAGGCCATCCGGCGGCCCACTGTAGAGAATACAGCCACCGTGCTCGCCCGCGGCGGGGCCGACGTCCACAATCCAATCGGCGCGCCGCATGACTTCGGTTTCGTGCTCGACGACGAAGAGAGAATTCCCGGCAGCCTTGAGATTCTCGAGGGCGCGCAGGAGAGCTTCGGTATCGACAGGATGAAGGCCGGCGGAGGGCTCGTCCAGAACATAGACGACGCCGAAGAGATTCGAGCGGACCTGAGTGGCGAGCCGCAGCCTCTGGAGTTCGCCCGGCGAAAGGGATGGCGTGTTTCGTTCGAGCGAGAGGTAGCCGAGGCCGAGATCCAGCATCACGGCGATTCTTCCAGTAAGATCATGCGCGATGCGCTGAGCCACGACGGCGCGTTCGGGATGACCGGCAGCATCGACGCTCATTTCTCCCTCCGCCATCGGGCGAAACAGCTGATGCAGCCGCTTCAGCGGCATGGCCGAAATTTCGGCGATATCGAAACCCTGAATTTTGACGGCGAGGGATTCCGGGCGAAGGCGTTTACCATGACAGAGCGGACAGGGAGACGTAGTCAGGTAGTTGAGGACGCGCTTTCGCGTGAGCGCGCTGTCTGTGCTGGCCAGTGTGTGAAGGAGA
>DASZVV010000429.1:0-2403 GCA_035546955.1 Bryobacteraceae bacterium | reverse complement strand
GTCGTACTGGTAATACTCGGGACGGCGCATCGGCGTGGTTTCTGCGTCCTTTTCATGCTCCTTCGTGCCGATGTTGGCGCCTCGCAGCACGCCGAAGCCTTCGGCATAAGCTGCCATGAGTCCGTATTCGATCCCGTTGTGCACCATCTTCACGAAGTGCCCGGCGCCGCTCGGGCCGCAGTGCAGGTAGCCCATTTCCGCGCTCCCGCCGATCTTCTCGCGTCCGGGAGTGCGGGCTGTGCTGCCCATGCCAGGCGCGAGCGTTTTGAAAATCGGATCGAGCCGCTGCACGGACTCGGTATCGCCGCCGATCATCATGCAGTAGCCGCGATCGAGGCCCCACACGCCGCCGCTCGTACCGACGTCGAGGTAGTGAATTCCCTTCTCCGCAAGTTCCTTCGAGCGGCGGATGTCATCGATGTAATACGAATTGCCGCCATCGATCAGGATGTCACCGGATTCCATTGCAGGCAGCAGCTCATGAAGAGTTGAATCGACTACCGCCGCCGGAACCATCAGCCAGATGGCGCGCGGCTTTGTGAGTTTCGCGGCGAAATCCGCGAGCGATGACGAGCCGGTCGCCTTTTCCTTTTCCAGATCCTGCACAGCCTGCGCGGATCTGTCGTACACCACGCATTCGTGGCCGCCTTTCAGAAGCCGGCGCACCATATTGGAGCCCATCCGGCCGAGACCCACCATTCCCAGTTGCATTACGGTCCTTTCGCTCTTACAAACTCTTCCCGCGCTTCACCCGGACAGCAGGCCGCGGAGTTTCCGGATCCCAGAGGCGCAAACCTCCGGCAAACGCGTTGTCATTATTGCCGGCGCGCGCTCCTGCCGGCAGTTTCTTCAGCATCTTCACATTGCCGCCGCCAATCACAATATCGTCCGGCTCCAGAGCCGTCACCAGGCGGTCCACCACGTCCTTCACGTACTGGCGCCATTTCTTCTTCCCGTGCTTCTCGAGCGATTTCTGGCCGACGTAATCTTCATAAACGCCCTTGCGATACGGAAGATGGCTCAGCTCCATCGGTTCCACAACGCCATCCAGCACGAGCGCAGTCCCCAGCCCGGTGCCGAGCCCCAGAAACAGCATCTTGCCGCCGTGATAGCTGCCCAGCGCCTGCATTGCCGCATCGTTCACTACCCGGACAGGACACCCGAACGCCCTTTCGAATTTGAAGCCCATCCAGCCTTTCCCCAGGTTGTGCGGCTCGGCCATAACGCGATTTCGCAGCACAGGGCCGGGATAGCCGATGGAAATGCGGTCGTACTTCCATCCCGCGGCCGTCTTTTTCACCGCGGCCACCATTTTTCGCGGCGTCATTTTCGGGCCGGAGTCGACTCGCCGCGGTTCTTTTTCGCCTGCCAGCAGCATTTTGACGTGGGTCCCTCCCACATCGAGCACAAGGATCTTCATGGCATCTTTCCCCTTCGTCGGCGCAGCATTACGTTCGGCCAACAACAGCTGCTTCGGCGCGATCCATCCAGCCCGCCGGATCTTCCAGGAGCCGCCCGGCCTCCGCGGGCCCCCACGTTCCCGGATCGTATTCGTAGACCGGCGTGGCGTTATCGAGCACTGCGTCGACGATACGCCATTGTGCTTCAATGGCATCTTCGCGCGCGAACAGGGACTGATCGCCGCGCAGCGCATCGCCGAGCAGGCGCTCGTAGGGCGTCATTTCATCGCCCCGCTGGTGAGTCGCCACCAGTTCCACGTCCTCGCCATTCATCACTTCGCCCGCCTGCTTCACACGCATGCGTAGCGCGATCACCACTTCGGGACTGAGCCGCAAACGAATGCGATTGGGCCGTCCCGGCAGGTTTTCCGGAAAAGTTTCGCGCGGCGGATGCCGCAGGTTGACCAGAACTTCCGTGCAGGTCACCGGCAGGTTCTTCCCCGCCCGGATATAGAACGGCACACCCGACCATCGCCAGCTATCGACATACAGCCGAACGGCCGCGTAGGTTTCGACTGTCGAATTCTTCGCAACGCCATCTTCGTCACGATACCCGCGAAACTGGCCTCGCACAACATCGTTCGGACCCAGCGGACGAACGGCTTTCAGGATACGCGCCTTCTCATCGCGTATTGCGTCATGATCGTTGCCGGCCGGGGGATCCATGGCGAGACACGCCAGGATCTGCAGCAGATGATTCTGCACCACGTCGCGAATGGCTCCGGCTTCCTCGTAAAACTTGCCGCGCCCCTGGACGCCAAAATTCTCCGCCATGGTGATCTGCACGGAACTGACGTGCGAGCGATTCCACAGCGGCTCGAGAAAGAGATTGGCGAAACGGGTGTAGAGAATATTCTGCACCGCTTCTTTGCCGAGGAAGTGATCGATCCGGAAAATCGAGCGTTCCGGAAAATATTCGTAGAGAATCCGCTGCAGATCGCGT
>DASZVV010000428.1:0-9618 GCA_035546955.1 Bryobacteraceae bacterium | reverse complement strand
CTGTAACGGGTGGCGGCGCGGCTTTGCGGCGTCCTCTCACGGGAGCCGGAACGACGATTGCGCCGGTTGCGCCGGAAGCACCCACAGGCCGCGGCGCGGTGCCGAGGATTTGCGAGACGGAATCGCCCAGATGCTGGATTGTCGCGGTGGTTCCTTCGAACGTTTTCGTGAGATTGTGGCGCAGCTCGGGCGCGTCTCTCGCGATGCCGGAAAGCTGAGTCCAGATCGCCATGCCGGTGAAATAGATTGTGGTTGCGGCGATGATGCAGACGAGGAGCGAAGCAAGCGAACGCGGGAGACGAAAACGCGTCAGCAGTCCGACGATGGGTTCCAGAAGAAATGCGATGATGACGGCGGCCAGCGCAGTGATGAAAACGGGGCGGGCCCAGTAGAGGATCGCAATCACGACACCGGCGGCGATGATCGACAGGGCGTAGTTATGGACACTGTGCGGTTCGCGTCCCGGGGCGGCCACCGGTCGAAGACTGATCCCCATTGCTGACTCCAGTGTAGTGGGTTCTTTCGTACTATGCCCGAGCACGTTCGCGGGACCTACAATCGAATACATGGAAACGGCGGGACGGGTGCTTGCGCTCGATCTGGGAAAGAAGCGCATCGGTCTCGCGATCAGCGATGCGCTGGGCATAACAGCGCAGGGGCTCGATACGCTCGAACGGCGCGGCCGCCGGGAAGACATCGAAGATTTGCGGCGGCTGGCGAACGAGCGGGGCGTGACGAGGATTGTTCTGGGCGATCCACTGCACATGAGCGGAGAGACGAGCCGCCAGAGCGAATACACGCGTGAGTTCGCGGCGGAACTGGGACGCAAGACCGGCCTGCCCGTGGAGTTTCGCGATGAGCGCTGGACCAGCCGCGAAGCGGAGCGCACGCTGCGAGGGTCGGGCGTGGCGCAGGGCAGCCGCAAGGCGACAATCGATAAACTCTCGGCTGTGATACTGTTGCAGGATTATCTGGATTCGGCTCGCATGGGGCATTCACGGGGATGAAAAAACTTCTGGGGTTGCTGGCGATCCTGGCGATTGCGGCGGTTGGCTTTGTCTACTGGCAGCTTCGGCAGCCTTACCGCGCATTCGGCGCGCCAGTCATGATCGAATTTCCACGCGGAACGAGCACGAGCCAGATGGCATCCATGCTGGCGGATAACGGGGTGATTCGTTCGCCGTGGCTCTTCCTCGCGGCGCGGGCGTTCCGCCGCGGGGTGCATCTGCAGGCAGGCGAGTATCAGTTCACGCGCCAGGCTTCGCCGCTCGAAGTCTACAGCCGCATTGCGCGCGGCGACATTTACTACATGCAGCTGCAGATCCCGGAAGGCTTCAACATGTTCGATGTGGCGAATGCGGTGGCGAAGCTGGGCACGATGTCCGCCGATGCGTTTCTGGCGGCGGCCCGCGATCCTTCGCTGATCCGGGATCTCGATCCGGACGCGCCGACGCTCGAAGGTTATCTGTTCCCGAGCACCTACCGCATTCTCCCGAAGACGACGGCGCGGCAGATCTGCAAAATGATGACGGACGAGTTCCGCGTGCAGTGGAAGAATCTGGCGGCCGCGGCGCACGCGCCGGTGCATGACACGGTCACCCTGGCTTCGCTCGTGGAGCGCGAAGCGCGGCTGGCGCAGGAGCGAACGCTGGTGGCGTCCGTGTTTCAGAACCGGTTGCGATTAGGGATGAAGCTCGATTGCGATCCGACTACGGTTTATGCGGCGCTGCTCGATGGGCGCTATACGGGCGCGATTCATCAATCGGATCTGGCAAGCGAGAATCCGTACAACACGTACACTCATGCGGGGCTACCGCCGGGGCCGATTGCGAATCCCGGCATCGGTTCGATTACGGCGGCGCTGACTCCCACGGTGACGCCATATCTGTATTTCGTGGCGAGGGCGGATGGATCGGGCGGTCACACGTTCTCCGAATCGCTTCAGCAACATCAGGCCGCCGTGACTCACTATCGCCGTGCCGTCGCGAATCACTAAACGCCAGCGGGTGCTCGATTATGCGTCCGGCCACGGCTGGACGAGAATCGGTGAGGCGGAGTGGAACGAACTGCGCCAGGAGATGCCGGACGTATCGGCGGCGACCATTCAGCAATGCGGGCTCGGGGTGGACGCACCGTGGAGCGGTGTCCGGCAGCATAGCTTTGAGGATCTGGAAGAATCACTGCGCACGTTCAGCCTGGTTTATGCGGAGCGGACGGATTTGCGGCGGTTGTGCCGCGATCAGGTGATTGAGGCGAAGGATCGTGCGAGGTGGATTTCACGGCATCCGGAAAGCGATGAGACACTGCGAGCACGGAAAGCGGAGATGAGGGAGTGGATGCTCGTATGGCTCGGCGATCCCGCGGTTTTTCCGGTATGGGTCGAAGCCTGGCATGCGGCCCGGCGAGCGAACTCTTAGTGAGAATGGCGCGGTACTACTTTCCGCACGTCGTGGTAATCGACGGCGAACTCGAGGCAGGCTCCGGTATCGAGCTGGCCGACATGGGCGCGGTAGAACTCCTGCCAGGGTGAGTCGTTTTTGAGGGCGACCGGGGGCAGGGTTTTGCGGCGCGCTTCGATTTCTTCGTCGCTCACCAGCAGATCGACGCGGCGATTTTTGAGGTCAACTTTCACCTTGTCGCCTGTGCGCAGGATGCCGAGGTTGCCGCCGGCGGCGGATTCGGGGACGGCGTGCAGGATCGATGGGCTGTCCGACGTGCCGCTCTGGCGGCCGTCGCCCATGCAGGGCAGCATGCGTGCGCCGCTGCGTACCAGCGCGCCGGGCGGCGTCATATTCACGACTTCCGCGGAGCCTGGATAGCCGAGCGGTCCGGTGCCGCGTACGACCAGCATGCAGTGCTCGTCGATGTCGAGGGCCGGATCTTCGATGCGGTGACGATAATCTTCCGGGCCATCGAACACGATCACGCGCGAGACGAAGCATTCCTCAGCGCCCGGCGTGGAGAGAAAACGCTTGCGGAAATCCTCGCCGATCACCGATGTCTTGATGATCGCGGAAGTGAAAAGATTGCCGCTCAGCACCATGAAGCCCGCGTCCTTCTTCAGGGGATTCGAGTAAGGGCGGATGACTTTTTCGTCGAGAATGCGAACATCGCGGCAGTTTTCTCCAACAGTGCGCCCGTTCGCTGTGAGGGCATTTTCGTGGAGGCGTCCGGCGCGCACCAGTTCGCCCATGATGGCGGGGACGCCGCCGGCGCGATTGAATCCCTGGCCGAGGTACTCGCCCGCGGGCTGCACATTTGCGAGCAGCGGCACGTTGTGGCCGACGGTTTCGAAATCCTGCACCGTGACCTCGACGCCGATGTGGCGGGCGATGGCGGTGATGTGCGGGGCGCAGTTCGTGGAGCCGCCGATGGCGGAATTGACGACTATGGCGTTCTCAAACGCTTCGCGCGTCAGGATTTTCTTCGGCGTGAGATCTTCGCGCACCATATCGACGATGCGCTTACCGGTTTCATAGGCCATGCGGGCTCGCGCGCCATCGGGTGCGGGGATCGCGGCGCATCCCGGCAGTGACATTCCCAGAGCTTCGGCGACGGAATTCATCGAGAGCGCGGTGCCCATGGTGTTGCAGTGACCGGGGCCGGGCGAGGACTGGCAGTTGATTTCGATCAGCTCATCATCGGTGATCTGACCGGCGGCGCGGAGGCGGCGTGCTTCCCAGAGAGCCATGCCGGAACCGGCGAGTTTGCCGTTGTAATAGCTGTCGATCATCGGTCCACCCGAAAGCACGATGGCGGGGAGGTTGACCGTGGCGGCGGCCATCAGGCTGGCGGGCGTGGTTTTATCGCAGGCGGTTGTGAGGACGACCCCATCGAAGGGATAGCCGCAGAGAATTTCGACGAGGCCGAGGTAGGCGAGATTGCGGTCGAGCGCGGCGGTGGGGCGGCGGCAGCTTTCCTGGATGGGGTGGAGCGGGAATTCGATGGGGATGCCGCCGGCATCGCGGATGCCGTCTTTCACGCGCGCAGCGAGCGAGAGATGGATGCGATTGCAGGGCGTCAGCTCGCTGCCGGATTGCGAAATGCCGATGATGGGGCGGCCGGATTGCAGCTCTTTCCGGGTGAGTCCCCAGATCATATAGCGGTCAATGTAGATGGCGGTTTCGCCGGGCTCGGCCGGATCGTTGAACCAGATTTCGCTGCGGAGTTTCTTGCGTTCGGAAGGATTGTCGCCGTTCAAACAGGTGCCTCGGTCCTACTTTACATGAGGTGCTGAATTGCGGCGCACAAAGGAAAGGGAGATGGGGCGGGGCCGGCGCTCGGGCTTGCGGGACGGCACCACCCTCCGGATGGCTTCCTCCGAACCGCAAGTCAGAGATAGTTTTTTCAATATCGCCAGTCCCGCTCTCGAAAAGAAATGCGGTACCGCTTAAGTAGTTTGGATGGCCGCGAGATTAGGTCGCGGGAGCCACCCGAGAAAGGATTCGGTTGTTGTCTGAATCCTTCTCCTGTGAAGATCCTAACCCTTTTGTACTGGGAAAGAAAGACCGGTAGTACCAGGACCGTGGTCCTGCTGAGATTGAGGACGTTAATTGTCCGGGATGGCTCCTATACTGGGGATGCATGTCGTTCCATGTCGCGGTTCCTTACAGCCCGAAAGGAGATCAGAAAACAGCCATCGGCGAGCTCGCGAAGGGCGTCGAGGATGGCGAAAAGCATCAGGTTTTGCTGGGCGTCACCGGATCGGGCAAGACGTTCACTATGGCCAAAATCATCGAGAAGCTGGGCCGGCCGGCGCTCGTGATGGCGCACAACAAAACGCTCGCGGCGCAACTTTATCACGAGTTCAAATCGTTTTTCCCGTCAAACGCGGTGGAGTATTTCGTCAGCTATTACGACTACTACCAGCCGGAAGCGTTCATTCCATCGAGCGGCGTCTATATCGAGAAAGAAGCGACGATCAACGAAGAGCTGGACCGGCTGCGCCTTTCGGCGACGCGGTCTCTGTTCGAGCGTCGCGACTGCGTGATTGTGGCGAGCGTGAGCTGCATTTACGGTCTGGGATCGCCGGAAGCGTATTACGGGATGCTTCTGAAGCTCGAAAAGGGGCAGCAGATCACGCGGAAGGAAATCCTTTCGAAGCTGGTGGAGATTTTGTATGACCGCAACGATCACGATTTCCGGCGCGGGACGTTTCGGGTCCGCGGGGATGTGATCGAGGTCTATCCGACTTACGAAGAGAATGCGTTCCGCATCGAGATGTGGGGCGATGAGGTGGAGTCGCTGTCGCGGATCGACCCGTTGCTGGGAGAGGTGAAGTCGACGACCGACCGGTTGTTCATCTATCCGAAGACGCACTATGTGATGTCGCGTCTGACGAAGGAAGCAGCTATCGAGTCGATCAAGGAAGAGCTGGAGTGGTGGCGGCCGCAACTGGAACAGCAGGGCAAGGTGCTGGAGGCGCAGCGGTTGCACCAGCGGACGATGTTCGATCTCGAGATGATCAAGGAGATCGGCTATTGCCACGGGATCGAGAATTATTCGCGGCATTTTTCGGGGCGGCTGCCGGGAGAAGCGCCGCCGACGCTGCTCGATTATTTGCACAACGATTGCCTCTTGTTTATCGATGAAAGCCATCAGACGGTTCCGCAGTTGAATGGCATGTATCACGGAGACCGGTCGCGCAAGGAAGTGCTGGTGGCGCACGGATTCCGGCTGCCGAGCGCGCTGGACAATCGTCCGCTGACGTTCGAAGAGTTCGAGCACCGCGTGAATCAGGCGGTGTACGTTTCGGCGACGCCGGGGCCCTATGAGCTGACCAAAGCGCAGGGCGTGGTGGTGGAGCAGATCATCCGGCCGACGGGGTTGCTCGATCCGGAGGTGGAGATCCGGCCGATCCGCGGGCAGGTGGACGATCTGCTGCATGAGATCCGGCTGCGCACAGCGAACAATCAGCGAGTCCTTGTCACGACACTGACGAAGCGGATGGCGGAGGATCTTTCGGAGTATTACGCGGAAGCGGGCGTAAAGTGTAACTACCTCCATTCGGAAGTCAGCACGCTCGACCGGATCAGGATTCTGCGCGATTTAAGGCGGGGCGAGCATGACGTGCTGATCGGCATCAATCTGCTGCGCGAGGGCCTGGATCTGCCGGAGGTTTCGCTGGTGGCGATTCTCGACGCGGATAAGGAAGGCTTTCTGCGATCGACCGGATCGCTGATCCAGACGATTGGGCGCGCGGCCCGGCATCTGGAGGGTAAGGCGATCCTCTATGCGGATGTGATGACCGATTCGATGAAGCGCGCGATCGACGAAACTTCGCGGCGGCGCGAAGTGCAGCTTCGCTACAACGAGGAGAACGGCATCACGCCGCAGTCGATCGTGAAGCCGATCGATATGCAGTTGGTGGCGATTGCTGAAGGCGATTACGTCACGGTTCCGGATGAGACGGAGGGCGATGTGGATTTGCCCCCGGCGGAGCGCGAAAAGCTCATTGAAGAGCTGGAGCGGGCCATGCGGGAGGCGGCGCGAAAATTCGAGTTCGAAAAAGCGGCCCAGATTCGCGATAGAATCAAGCTTCTTCGGACAAAGGATGTCGCGGGCATCGGAATCCCGGGTTGAGTACGGTGTCATTGGGGCAGGTGCGCTCAGCAAGAGCCTGATCGGGCAGTTGCCACGCAAGGCCCGTGAAATCGGGCCGGTGGTGGGGGTGTCTTATCGAGTGGCGAGCCGCATGGCGAATGCGCTGCGGGCTGGATATGCGGCGCGCGGAGCGGAAGAGTTGAACGGCGTTCCGGTCATTCTCTTCCATGCGCCGCCCGCGCAGGTGCGGCAGGTTGCGAAGCTGCTTGAAGGGGCCCCAATCGGCTGGAAGGATACGGCGCTGATCTTCTGCGATTGCGAAGTGCCCGTTTCCATTCTGGAACGTTTCCGTGAACTGGGGGCATCCACGGCTGAGGCGCGGCAGTTCGGGATGCCGGGGAGCATTATGGTGGAGGGGACTGCACCGGCGCTCGGACGGGCGCTGCGTATCGCTTCTGAGCTGAAGCTGCGGGCGATCGAGATCGCGCCCGGAACGAGCGATGTTTTCGCGGCCACCGTGACACTGGCGACGGCGGCGCTGACTCCGCTGCTGAATCGCGCGGCGGCGCTGCTGCGCTCCTCCGGATTGCGCGATAAGGCCGCAGTAGGCGTGGCGACGGCGCTGTTCGAACGCACGATTCAGGAGTACGGCCATTCCGGCAAGCAGAGCTGGGTCTGGCATATGCGGGAACCAGAGGCCGAGCAGATTGAGGCGGAGATCGCGGCGGTGGAAGAGCCGTTCCGGCCACTCTTCCGCCAGTTGATTCTCGCCGGCTTCGACGATCTGGAAAAGCATCGCGACGTGGCCCTCCAGTTGCGCGGCAATCCGCAGACCCGATGAATTTTCTCGATATCCTCTCGCCCGTGCAAATCGGGCTGGTGGCGCTCAGCTCGCTGTTTTTCCTGGTGGATCCGATCGCGACGATTCCGGTGTTTCTCTACATGACGTCAGACGCGGGAGCAAGTGAGCGGCGGCGCATGGCGCGCAGCGCGGCGCTGACCTGCTTTTTCGTGCTGGCCGGATTTTCGCTGGTGGGCACGCTGCTGTTCCGGCTGCTGGGGATTACTCTGCCGGCGTTTCAGACGGCGGGCGGCGTCATTCTCCTGCTGGTGGGGCTCGATATGGTGCAGGCGCGGCGGTCGGGTACGAAGGAGGTGCCGGGAGAGGCGGAAGAAGGCGTGGTGAAGAGCGACGCCGGAATTGTGCCGCTCGGGATGCCGATGCTGGCTGGACCGGGCGCGATTTCAAACGTAGTGGTGCTGATTGGGCAGGCGGCGAGGTGGTGGGAGACGTTGATGGTTTATGCCGCGATCACGATAGTGGCGCTGGCGTGTTATTTTCTGCTCTCCGCCGCGGACCGTGTGCGGCAGCATCTGAGCGAGACCAGTATTCACATCCTGACGCGGATTATGGGGATGCTGATTACCGCGCTGGCGGTGCAGTTTGTCGCCACGGGGATCAAGGGGCTGGGGCTGATTCCGGCGCGCTGATCGCGTATTCCAGGCAAACCGGGCCGATGGCCGGACTCTCTGGTTCGCGAGGGAAATGCCGGGCATCGACGTACGGTCCGCGGCCGCCACCAGTTCGAAAGTGGTGCGCCCGGATCGAATGCCACACATGTATTCTCTCGGATAAAAAAGAAAAAGCCCGGCGGATTGGATCCGCCGGGCTTTTCGGATGCGCAAGCGCACCTGATGGACTTCAGCTGGCGTGCTGAAGCCTGTACTCGCTCATGATCTGTTCCATCTGGTCTTTCAACCTGAGTTTGAGCTTTTTCAGACGATGCTCTTCGATTTCCTCTTCAGCCGTGAGGGCGGGCTTGTTTTCCAGCTGTTCCACGAGAACGTCATACTCATGGTGCTGGTTGATGAGGTCACGGAAGGTGTCATTCGTCTGCATCAGATGCGCTTTGAGTTCTTCCTGAATCGTATTTTCCATTCCGGCATGTCTCCTTAGAGTGGAGTTGCCTCGCCGGGCCGTCTCAACAGGACTACCGGGCCCGGTGGGTAGCTTCACTTCAGTTTTTGAAGTGCGGCGAACTTTCGCCGTCTAACCAGGACTTTATCACGGACGCTTTTCCATGACAATACCGTTTATGGTTCCGTTTTTGTAGTACCCTTTGCGAATACCAGTCCTCACCCAGCCGTGGTGTTCGTACAGGGAAATTGCGGGGAGATTTGGTTCGGCCACTTCGAGGAACACGGTGCCTTTGGCGTTTTGGGTCAGGGCGTCCAGAAGAGCGGAAGCGACGCCGCGGCGGCGATATTCCGGAACTACAGCGAGATTCAGGAGTTCCGCTTCATCCGGGGAAGTCTGGCGCCAGGCACAGAAACCGGCGGGGACCTCTGTTCGTCCCTCATGCAGGAGCGCAAGAAGCACCTCAAAGCCGGAATAGTCGCCGACCGGCCATTGGGCCGCCTCCGGCGACGTCTGCTGGATGCGGGCGATGGCGGGAAAGTCGCGCTCCGCGGCGGACCGCACGGCGATGGAAGACATGCTGTGATGGTAGCTGGGATGTCTCGTTATCGACCCGCACTGCCTGCGCTGATTGGCGCAGCGGCACTGCTTCTTTCGGCTGCCACGGTCACGGACAGCGCGAATCGGAAATTCGCCAGTCTCGAATCGGCGCGGCTGCCCGCGGGGACGCGGATCGATCTCTCCACAGACGAGCTCAACGCCTGGATCAATCAGAAAGCCCGCGTGTACGCGCCGGGGGCGGCGCGGGATCTGCGGGTGGAACTGCGGAACGGGGAAGCGATCGGGTACGGGCTGATCGATTTTGTCAAGCTGCGGCAGGCGGCGACGGGGGAGGAATCGGGCTGGCTGATTCGGGGCATGTTTTCCGGGGAGCGACCGGTCATGGTGCGGGCGCGGATTGAGTCGATGAACCGGCGGGCGCGGGTGGATGTGGAGCGGGTGGAAGTGTCGGGAGTTCCGGTGGAGGGCGGGGCGCTGGATTTTCTGATTCGGAACTGGCTGCGGCCGACGTTTCCGGATGCCCATGTGGATGAGTGGTTCAGGCTGGGGTTAAGGATTGATCGGTTTACGGTGGGGCCGGCGGGGTCTTCGGTTTA
>DASZVV010000427.1:0-2643 GCA_035546955.1 Bryobacteraceae bacterium | reverse complement strand
TCGCCAGCGCGACGACGCCGTCGTTCACAGCCATCACCAGCCGTTTGCCCTGTGCGGCGAGGATGTTCTCGTAGGCCGGCAGGCTGGTGCGCAACAACGCGGAAAGATCGGTAGGGCTGCGGGCCGGAAAGATCAGATCCGCCGCGGCGTTCTCCAGATCGCGAGAGGCATTCACCATCGCATCCAGCCGCATCACGGCCCGCTCGATGAGTTGAATGCTGCACTGCGCGGTCGCCTGTTCCGGCGGAACCGCGCGCTTCAGGGGTTCCACCGATTGGGCGATGACGGCGAGCGGTGTTTTCAACGCATGGCTGTTCTCCTCCGCCGCCTCGCGAATGCGGTTCTGCGAGGCGATCAGCGTATCGACGAGGGAATCGAAATCCTCCGTCACGCGCGTCAGCTCGGGAATGGTGTTGAGCTGGCGGAACGACACCTGCGCCTGCTCGTGCAGGCGGATGCGCCGGGCCGCGAGGCGGAAACGCTGGACGTTTCGCCACATGTGAAAGAACAGCCAAAGGAGCAGGACCGTGCTGAGCAGATAGATGATCGCCGCGATGCGCAGGACCGGCGTTTTCCAGAACGACGATCCGACCGGCCATGACGTCAGGCTTGCGGCGTTCTCCGAACTGATGACCACCCAGCAATTGCCGCCCACATGCACCGGCGTCATCGCCGTCAGCACTTCCTGGGTGCCTTGGGGATTGACGAATTTCTTGCCGAGATTGGTCGTGCCGTCGCAGGTCGGCGCCAATCGCTTGAAAATGCCCGAGCCGATAAGCTGTCTGCGCTCGCGCTCGAGATATTCCTTCGGGAATACCGGCGTGGAGGCAACATAGATGAACCCGTCCGGCGGCGATCCTTTCAGGCGCATCAGTACCTTGATGCGCGTATGCCCGCCCGCCGCCTTGGTCATCGCCTCTTGCAGCATGTGGGCCGGCTCCACGCTGAAGCGTTCGAAGCGCGGCGTCAGCAACACCGCCGTCACGCGGTTGGTCTGATCCACCGCATTGGAGAGCAACCGCTCCTGCTCCTGCTCGGCATGGCTGAACTGCCAATATAAGATCAAGGGCACCGACAAAAGGATCAGCGCCAGAAGAACGAGCTTCAGGGAAAAGGAATGAACGAGGCTGGAGAACGCGCGCCTACTGCCCGTTTCCATCCAGCCACCTGTATCCGAAGCCAGGATAATTGTTGATGCTTGCGAAATTCGGATCGGCGTCGCGGAACTTCTGGCGAATCCGCTTGATGAAGGCGCGCACGTTGGTGCGGAAACCGACTTCGCCGTCACCGGCCATGAAACCTTCGCCATGCACGATATCGTAAATCTCGCGATAGCTGACATCGCGGGCCGAATTCTCCACAAGGAAAGCGACGATATTGAATTCCGTCAGCGTGAGCTCCACGTTGGCCTGCTTCCACAGGGCACGCCGGGAATCGTAGCGGAGCGTCAGCGCGCCACTGGTGACGCTATCGGTTCCATGCCGTGCCTCCGCCGCGGCGCGTATCTTCTCGCCGCTCAGAATCAATTCGATCCGCCTCAGAAGAATGGCGAAGCTGCGGGATTTCTCGATGAAATCGACCGCGCCACCCAAAAGCCCCGCCTCCTCGTAGATCTGGTCGCTCAGCATGGTGAGGAAGATGATGGGGATGTCGATATTGTCCGCGCGCAGCCGCTGCATGACCTCGATGCCGGAGATGCCGGGCATCTTCCAGTCCAGCAACAACAAGTCGGCGTCGCCGTTGCGGGAGAGATAGCCTACAGCCTCTTCGCCGCCTTGAAACGCGTTGGCGAGATATCCCGCATTGGTGAGGTTGGTGCTGACCGATTCCAGAAAGAGGGCGTCATCGTCCACGACCATGACATGCCCACGCGATGCGGGCGTTGCGACGGCAGCAGCGGAACTAGTTGTTGTCGTCATTATTCCTCGCTGTGAGAATCTTGCGGACGCAGGCGTCGGAACTGTCGAGCTTCTCGCCATTGTCCTTCGCGCTGCCGTATTTCAGAGCGCGGAAAGATGTCGAATTCACGTTCGGATAGAAAAAAATGCTGAATGAGCAACCCGGCGCGTCATAAACCCATTCACGGGAGAGAGAGGTGTTCTGCATGCGCGCGGGCGTTCCCAGCCGTTTCTGCACGCCGTCGGGGTCCAGACCCATGAGGCTTTTGGGATCGATGGATGCGGTCCGCGCCGGCGCCGGCTGAGATGCATGCGTGTCGCGCGATGGAACATCCCGCGATGGCGCCTTCCTGGGCTTTATGGGATTGGCATGCTGCGGCGGATGCGTGTCCGAAGAACGCAGCGGCGGCGGAGTAACCGCTGGCGGCCGGTTCATCGCGGTACATGCCGAAAGCACTGGCAGCGAACAGGCCGCAAGAAAGATCAGATCGCGTGATCGGCGTGGTCTGCGATGGTTCAACAGCATCTCTGACGTTTGTTTGCGCATGCGCCACGCTCCGCTCGAACACCGAATGCTTCCTCGGAGGCGAGACATTCACCCGCTGGGCCTGCGTCGCGTTTTTATCCGCGCGATATCACAGACTTTAAGAGTCCGTAACGCGTTGTTCGAGAAATGCCACAGCGCGGCGATTGTTCCAAGCCTATCCTCTCGGCGCAGCCCGGAATTCCGCAAGACCCAATCTCG
>DASZVV010000426.1:0-35281 GCA_035546955.1 Bryobacteraceae bacterium | reverse complement strand
CATCATCGCGGGCGGGTTCGCGGGATTGACCTTATCTTCCCGGTGGGCGAACCAGACGAACAGAGCGTACATGGCAACTGTGGTCGCCATGAAGGCGACGAGCAGGCCGATGCCGAAACCGGTGATCTGGACAATATTGATGTCCTTGCGCTCGTAGGAAACCTGTGGATTATCGCCGGGATGCTTGTGTTCGCCGCGATCGTGCCGGCCGTATTCGCCGTGCTGGTCGGGCGGACCGCCGTGGGGCTTAATGGGATTTGCCATGGTTCAGAGCCTTTTGAAGGTCCGGAGCTCCCGCGGGCAGCAGGGGCTCGGTCGTCAGATTCCGGAAGAACAGCGCGAGCCAGAGACCGCCGAAACCGATGGGAGCAAGAATGTCGAACACCGAGATCGTGAAGTGAATATCTTCGAGGCGCTTCGCGAAGTTCGGCTCGACCAGCGAGAATACGTCGACGGCATGGACGATCACCATATAGATGGCAACCGCTCCGATGGTGCGGATGTTCTTCTTGATGGGCTGCCAGAGCAGCAGCAGGAAGGGGAGGCAGAAGTGACCGATCAAAATGACCAGACCGAGCCAGCCCCAGCCGCCATTCCAGCGTTTGATATACCAGATAATTTCCTCGGGCAGGTTGCCGGACCACGTGATCAGCAACTGCGAGAACTGGAGATATGCCCAGAGCATAGTGACGGCGAGCAGCAGCTTGCCGAGATCGTGGAGGTGCTTTTTCGTGAGCGCGTGGCTGAACGGAGTGAACTGCGCGAGGACGGCAAGGACTGCGACGACGATCGCGAGCGCGCTGAAGCACCAGCCGATGATGCACATGAAACCGTACACGGTGGAGTACCAGTGGGGCTCGAGCACCATCAGGTAATCGATGGAGCACCACGTCATCAGCAGGAAGAAGATCGGCACGCAGGGCGCGCTGAGTTTTTCGAGCTTCGTGGAGAATTCGGTGGATTTGGTTTCCGCTTCCTGACGCGACCACTTCACGAGCAGATAGGTGATCGTCACGAGGAACAGTGCGTAGACCACATAGCGAATCCAGAGGAAGGGCATGTTGAGATACAGGCTTTTGGCCTGGATCATCGCGTCAGCCTGACCTTCTTTTGTGGTCCACCAGTAGAGGCTCTCGTGACCGAGCAGCAGCGGGAGAAATCCAAGAACAAAAAGATAGAGCGTTCTCGCGCCAGCCTCAAGCGGCTTGCGGATCATAATGCCCCAGGCGCCACCGGTGAGGTATTGCGTCATGAGCATCAGCAGGCAACCGGCGCCCGCGCCGAACCACATCCAGAAACCAACGAGGTAGGAACGCAGGAACTGCTGGGTACCCGCGGTGAAAAAGCCGACAATCAGCAACGCGAGGCCGACGAGGCCGGCGAAGGATGCGATGTGCTGGTAGCGGCGCAGGGTGCCGATCAGCGCCGGGGCGGTTTCGTAACTATGTTCCGTCGTCGTCATTTTTTCTCTTGCTGGCTATTGCTGTTATAAACACCGGCGCCGAAGGAGCCCGGCACGCCGGCCGGAGTCGCCGGCTGGGCCGGGAAGTTATTGAAGTCCCGATCGGGCGGCGCCATCGGCTCATCCTGCATGGCGGTCTTCATTTCCTGGCTCATGGTTGCGCCGGGTTGCGGCAGGCGATTGCGCGCGTCGGCCGGAAGATCGTTCACGTTGGCGTCCTGCGAAAACTGCAGGGCACGAATATAAGCAATAATGGCCCAGCGGTCGCGCACCTGAACCTGCTGCGCGTAATTGAGCATGGCGCCGTAGCCGTTGGTGATCACGTCGTAGAAGTGTCCGACGGAGGCGTTCCGAAGCCGGTCAATGTGATAAGAAGGCGGCTGCTTGAAGCCACGGCGCTCAATCATCCCGAGGCCATTGCCGAGACGGCCGTGACAGGGCGAGCAATAAATGTCATAGCGCTGACGGCCGCGTTCGAGGAGAGCCTTATCGACCGGAAGAGGAAACGCGTCGATATCCTTGCCAGTGGCGTCCTTGCCTTCGTAATACGCGGTATCTTCGTGGAGCTCGCCGCGGGCAATCGTGCCATCGAGTTCGGGACGTCCACTGCGGCCGGCCGCGAAGAAGTCGCTGGGGCGCTGTGGCTTGTATTTTGGCTGATCCTGCATATCGAGGCGGGAGCAGCCGGCGAGGAACGCCGCTGCTGCGAGCGCGACCGCCGGGATGGAGCGACGGAGCATTACGGATTCACCTCCGCCACGTCTTCGGGCCCGAGGCTTTCGAGAAAGGTCATTGTGGCCTGGCGGTCGAACTTCGGATCCTCGGCTTCGATACAGAGGAAAAATTTATTGCGGGATGCGTTGGCAAACCGTTCCACGTTGAAGACCGGATGGTAGGGCCGGGGCAGCCCGTTCATCGTAAGCATGCTGATAGCGGCACTGAGGCCGCCGATCAGAATCGTCAGCTCGAACGTGATCGGGATAAACATAGGCACACTAACCAGCGGACGGCCGCCGATATCGAGCGGGAACGCAATCGCGCACCAGCAGCAGAGGCTGAATCCGCCAATAGCTCCCAGCAGGCCGCCGCAAAAGGTGAAGACCGAAACGCGATTATCGTGCAGATCCATCGCGTCATCCAGCTCGTGGAGCGGAAGAGGCGAATAGGCGTCGAACTTACGGAAGCCCGCTTCGCGCGTACGGCGCGCGGCCGCGACCAATTGGCCGGGAGTTTCAAACTCCGCCATCAGGCCGTAGAGTGGTTGCCCCACAGCGTGTTCAGTTTCCATGTGAGAACTCATTGGTGCGCCGGCACCTCCTTCACCTGCGCGCCGGGCAGCAGCATGCGCAACTCAAAGATCGTAATGAGCGGCAGCACGCGGACGAACAGGAAGATCAGGGTCATAAACAGACCGAGTGTTCCGACGAAGACCGCCCAATCCCAGAAGGTGGGCGCGTAATAGCCCCAGCTCGAGGGCAGGAAGTCGCGATGAAGACTGGTGACGACGATCACGAAGCGCTCGAGCCACATACCGATATTGATGACGATCGAGACCAGCCACAGGATGAACGGACTGGTGCGGACCTTCTTCGACCAGAGCGACTGCGGGATCAGAATATTGCAGAGGATCAGACACCAGTAGAAGATGGCATATGGGCCGGTCATGCGGTTCCACATCATGAACCGCTCGAACTTATCGGCACTGAAGTAGGCGAAGAAGGCCTCCATCGAGTAACCGTAGGCGACGATCATGCCGGTGGCGAGAGCCACCTTCGCCATATTGTTCAGGTGGCGCATCGTGATGATGTCATCCAGCCCATAGAACTGGCGGACCGGAATCATCAGCGTGAGCACCATGGCGAAGCCGGAGTAGATGGCGCCCGCGACGAAGTAGGGCGGGAAGATCGTGGTGTGCCAGCCGGGGATGATGGAAACCGCGAAGTCGAAGCTCACGACCGTGTGAACGGAGAGTACGAGCGGGGTCGCGAGGCCGGCAAGCAGGAGTGAAGCCTTTTCATAACGCTGCCAGTGGCGGGCGGAACCGCGCCAGCCCATGGCGAGCATCCCGTAAACCTTCTGCTGCCAGGGCTTCTTCGAGGTATCGCGAAGAGTGGCAAGGTCGGGAACGAGTCCAACGAACCAGAAGACGGCGGAAATGGTGAAGTAAGTGGAAACCGCGAAGACGTCCCAGAGCAGCGGGCTGCGTACCTGCGGCCAAAGGTCCATCGTATTCGGGTAGGGGAAGAGCCAGTATGCGAGCCACGGACGGCCGGTATGCAGAACCGGGAACATGCCGGCGCACATCACGGCGAACAGCGTCATGGCTTCGGCAAACCGGTTGATCGCGTTGCGCCACGATTGATTCAGCAGAAGAAGAATGGCGGAGATCAGGGTTCCCGCGTGGCCGATACCGATCCACCAGACGAAGTTGATGATCGCAAAGCCCCAGCCGTTCGGGATATTAATACCCCAGACACCGACGCCTTTAACGAACAGCCAGGTGGCGCCCGCGGCAAGACCCTGGAGCAGACCGAACGCGATGAAAAGACCGAGAGTCCAGCCGAGGGTGATCTTGCGCTTGAGGACGATCCCGCCGACCTTATCGGAGACCGATCCGAGGCTATGGCCCTCGTCGATTACGGGACCGACGTAGATTTTATCGGGAAGCTCAACCGGCTGCATTAGTCGCTTTCGCCTTTCGGGTTGTCATGCGAGACAGGCAACGCCGGATTCGGGTTGCGAATATCCGCGAGATAGGTAGTGCGCGGGCGAGTGTTGAGTTCGCCGAGCAGTGAATAGTTCGTGGGGTGCGCCTTCCATTTGGAAACCCGGCTGTTCGGATCGTTGATATCACCGAACGCGATCGCATCGGCAGGGCAGGCGCCCGCGCAGGCCGGAACAATTTCTCCATCGGCCACGCGGCGATCTTCCTTTTCCGCCATGATCTTGGCGTAATTGATGCGCTGCACGCAGTAGCTGCACTTTTCCATGACGCCGCGGCTGCGAACCGTGACATCCGGATTGCGCTGCAGCTTGACGCTTTCCGTTTCCCAGTCAGAGAAGAGCAGGAAGTTAAAGCGGCGAACCTTGTAGGGGCAGTTGTTCGAACAGTAGCGGGTTCCGACGCAGCGGTTATAGACCATGTTATTCAGGCCTTCTGCGTCATGCGAGGTGGCAGCGACCGGGCAAACCAACTCACAGGGCGCCGATTCGCACTGCTGGCAGGGAACCGGCTCGAAATAAGTCTGCGGGTTATCCGGATTGCCGCTGTAGTAGCGGTCGACCCGGATCCAGTGCATTTCGCGGGTATTGAGAACCTGCTCTTTGCCGACGACAGCGATGTTGTTTTCGGACTGGCAGGCAACCACGCAGGTATTGCAGCCAACGCAGGCGGTAAGATCGATCGCCATGCCCCAGGCATAGCCGCGATATTCCCACGATTGCGGGAAGATCGTCATGCCCTTATGGGCGGTTTCGGCTTCCTTCTCGGCGAAGTGCGGATCTTCCAGAAATTCGGCGATCGGCGCCGTCTTGACCACTTCACGGCCTTCCATGGTGAAGTGATGCTGCACCGCGGCCAGCCGGAGTTTCTTGCCGTGCTTCTTTACTTCCGCGCCGGAAGCCCAGGACGGATTCGAGACGCTGCGGAGGATGTTGACATCAAAACCGGCGCCGTTGCCGGCGCGGCCGGAGTTGGTACGCCCGTAGCCGAGAGTCAAACCCAGCACGCCATCGGGCTGGCCGGCGACGCGCCAGATGGCACCCCACACAGTCTGGCCGTTGGCCGTGATTTCGACAATATCCTCATCTTCCACATCGAGATCTTTCGCGGTTTTCAGACTGACGACCACCGCGTTATCCCAGGTGAGGCGGGAGATTGGCCGAGGCAACTCCTGCAGCCAGGCGTTATTGCTGTAGCGACCGTCGAGAATATACGGATCGTAGTGGAACGTAACGTCGTAGCCGGAACCGCCGGAACCAGCCCCTGAGGCGGGAATCAGCTTCGCGGTGGCGGTGACGGGAGCGGCGGCGGAATCTTTAATAAAACCGTCGTGAATGGAACGATTCCACCAGTCACTGAAGTCCGCACCGGTATGCTTTCCGTTCCAGTATTCGCGAACCAGCGTATGGCTGGACTTTTCCGGCGTATCAGTGAACGCAACAAGCAGATCGTGCGCCGACTTGCCGTTATAAAGCGGCGCGATGAGCGGCTGAATGATCGAAATGGTCCCATCGTAAGCCGGAGCGTCGCTCCAGAACTCAAACGGATGGTTTTCCGGGATGAGCCACTGGCAGACTTCGGAAGTTTCGTCGTTATAGAGTCCCAGCCGAAAACGAACCCTGGCCTTCTGGATGGCATCGCGGAAGTTCAGAGACGCAGGCGCATCGAAGACCGGGTTGCCGCCGAGGATAAGAAGCGCGTCGACGTGGCCGCCGTTCAGATCATTCGTGAGAGCCTGAATGTCGGCGTAGTGGTCAACCGGCTTCTGGTCGAGCGAGGCAGTGTAAAGCACCGTCTTGCCGTTATTCTCAAGAATCTGATTGATGTAGTGAACGAGAGCGTGAACTTCGGGGGTCTGCTCTTCGCCGGCAATAACGATCGACTTACCTTTGGAGGCAAGGAGGTCTTTCACAACAGCGGAAACAAAGGGCGTGGAACCACCGCCGCCACCGGAGAGCGCCGCAGCAAGATTACGGACGAACGCCGCAACCTCGGAGGGCTTCAGCGGAATGCGGTGATCGGCCTTGGAGCCAGTGGAAGTGGGCGTCGTCTCGACCGCATAGAGACGGGAAGAAGGCCGCTTGCCATCGCGCACAACGCGATTACCGGCGAAATCGCGCGCATACCGGACACCGCCAGGACCGTTGCCGAGGAAATTACCATCGATACTGAGGATGACCTCAGCCTGATCGAATTTATAGACCGTGTTCAGGAATTGACCGAAGGCGAGCTGCGATCCCATCCGGCGGCTATTGCCGAGCGGATCCCACTGATACCACTTCGCATTGGGGAACGCCTTCAGGACATCCTGCATCTGCGCGCCAAGCGTAGGGGACGTGACGGTCTGAGTGAGAATGCGGAGACCGGCGCCACCCGAGGCGCGCTGCTGATCGAGAACCGCGATGAACGCTTCGAGGAAAGACGGATAAGAGCGGATCTCACCGATGTAGTTCAGGGTCTGCAGGCGATCCGGATCATAGAGGCCGAGGACTGAAGCCTGAGTGGGAACATCCGTCGCGCCGAGGCTGGCGGGATGCTCGGGATTCCCTTCGACCTTGGTAGGCCGGAATTCGTGAGTTTCGACAAGAACCGGATTGGCGATACCGCTGACAGGAAACGCAGTGGCGTAGTAGAGGGGCTTGCCGCCCAGCAGCTTTTCCGGGGCCTCGACGTAAGGCATGATGTACTCGGGCGGCTGCTTGGTGCAGGCACCGAGCCCGGCGAGCGCGAGCGACGCGCCCATGATCTTGAGAAAGTTGCGGCGGCCTTCATCATCGAGCCATTCCGCAGCCTGACGGGGGAATTCGCGGTGGAGAAATTCCTGAAAGCCCTCAGTCATCGAAAGCTCGTCAAGACTGCGCCAGAAAGCCCGGCCCTTCTTGCCGTCGAGTTTCTTCTGGACCTTCTCCAGATTCAAAGATTCATTTTCAGCAGTCCGGGCGGCCTGAATCTGTACGAGGCCAGCGCCGGGATCGTTTGACTTCATCTGGATGCGATCGCTCCCGGGATCGGTTATCGATGACATGTCCAGCATGTCTCCAGTTTCTGAATGTTATATTCTTTCACCAGTTTGGGGCCGAGTACATCCTGAGGTTCGGATGGCTCATAGCCCATTTTGGTGACCATTTCGCGGGGCCGGACGTATTTCTCCGGATGACGGTGGCAATCGAGGCACCAGCGCATCTGCAGGGAGGCCTGCTGATACATCAGCGGCATGGTATCGACGCGGCCATGACAGGTTTCGCAGCCCACGCCTTTCTTGACATGGATCGAGTGGTTGAAGTAGACGTAGTCGGGCAGATCGTTGACCTTGGTCCACTTGATGGATTCGTTGGTGGCGTAGCTGTTGCGGACAGGCTCGAGAGTCGAACTGTTGATCCAGATTTCGGAGTGGCAGTTCATGCAGGTCTTGGTGGGAGGCACCATGGCATGCGGGGAGTTCTCGACGCCGGTGTGACAATAGCGGCAATCGATCCCCATGGAACCGACGTGGTGGGCGTGGCTGAAGGGGATGGGCTGTTCGCGGGCTTCACCCTGGCGGGTGGCGTAATTGGAATCCGCGATCAATTCGAAAAGCGCTCCACCGAGGCAACCGATCGCCAGAACCGCAACGACGATACTTGTTCGCGCTAAAGAGTTCGTGGTGGCTTTGAAGATCTGTGGCATTTCTGTGGCAGTCGGTCTCCGAACCTACGAGTTACACAAAAAATTTGCAAAAACTCGAAAACGAAAGAGTGTGGGATGCGTCCAGAAGTACGAGGGAATTGAGCCGAAATCAGGACTAACGCAAGCCAAACAGATATTATGGCCCATCGGCCTCGTTTTCCAAAGTACTGCCCGTGTAGTTTCCCGAAAAAAGTGTGCGTTTGCCCGTAAGTAGGACATAAAGTCGCTGTTTTGAGCACCGGTGGACCGTTGCAGCCCAGAGATTTGCGGGCTTTCATGCATCGCGCGGTCAGGCCGCGGTGTCCGGTTCCGGCCAGTTGACGATTTTTCCGGTCGAGGAAGAGGCGGCGGAGGCGGCGAACTGAACGCGGCGAGGAGCACCGCTGAGGGTGGTCCTGGCAACTTCGAGGGCGCTCGCGCGGTGGGCTGCTTCGAGAATTTCCTCATTCGAAAAAACGAACCCATTGGGACTGGGAAC
Organism: Bryobacteraceae bacterium; assembly: GCA_035546955.1. Lineage (GTDB taxonomy): Bacteria > Acidobacteriota > Terriglobia > Bryobacterales > Bryobacteraceae > BOG-234. Next base: position 26,953 of record DASZVV010000426.1, on the reverse strand, counting down.
TGCGGGAGCCCGGTACGGTAAGTCTCTGATATCGCTGTATCTCGCGAGCAGGACTTCTTCGGCGCGGTCGTCTGCTTCCTGGCGGCGGCGTTCGTACTGGAGCGCGCGGAAGGTGGCGAGATTTTTGTGCAGACTGCGGCTGAGGCGCTGCTCGCAGAGGCTGAGGCGGAGGAAGCACTCGGAATCCTTGTCGAAGGTAGCGGCGTCGGCAACGGCGGGCTGGATGCGGCTGTCCCTGGCGGTGGCGGCGGGATCTTCGGCGCCGAGGGCGAAGAGGTTCATTTCGATGGCGCGGAGATGGTTGAGCCGCCAGGTGTCCCACACAATGGCATAGGCAAGGGAGCGCTCGAGCGCCGTTTCCGGACGGAGGTCGAGGAGGAGCCTGGACTGAAATTGCTCGAAGAAGGGACGGTCTTCGGCGGCGAGGATGATGACCTGGCCGGTGAAGGCGTCACGGCGGGCGTTGAGGTGGGCGTTGCTCTTTTTGGTGGCCATGATGAGGTTCTCCGGTTCCAGGTGATAGCACAGGCGGGAAACCATCGGCGGCAAAGATCAGGCGAAAATACTGGCTAAGTTTTTTGAAATCAGTAACGAAAAAGGCTGAAAATTGTGGTTACCAATTGGGGCGGCCTCAGGGCTGGAGGATTAAGCCGGAGGGGAGATCTTCGCCGAAGATGCGGCCGAGGGTGCGTTCATCGCGTTCGGCTTCGCCTTCGAGCTGGGCGATGAGACCCGGGTCTTCGAGGCGCTTGCGGATGGCTGCGATGGTAGCGGCGGATACGTCGCGGACGGGGTCGCCGGTTTTGGCGGCCATCGCAACGAGGGCGTCTTCGGCCTTCGGCACCGCGATCAGGGCCTCGATCCAGCGTGTGGCGATCGCGGGGGTGAGCACCTGGTTGATCGGCCCGTAGAAGAGGCGGCGCGCGCCGAGGCGGGTGAGGCACCAGAGAATGTTGTCGCTGAAGCCCGAGGATTTGCCCTGGCGGATCAGGGCATCGCCTAACTGGATTCTGTTGGCGGCGGGAATCAGTTCCATGCTGGAAGCGGCGCGCCACATTTCGCGAAGGAGGCTGGAATTCACGCGCTGCGGTTTGGTTCCCACTTTCGGCAGAAGGATGGGGATGAGGCGCTGCACGAGGTCCGATTGCTGATTTTTATTGAGGCCGCCGGCGAGGCGCCCCCAGAAAATCCACCAGTCAATTTCGTTTTGCGTCTGGTTGGCGAATTTCAGGCCGGCGGCGTAGATGCGCCGGGCTTGTTCGATGCGGAAATCGTCGCCAATGAAGCCGAAACCGGGGCGCAGGCAGAAGCCCGCGAGATTGAGCCAGCGAACCTCATGAGCGGCGCTGCGGCCGCGCGATTCCACCAGTTCGAGGAAGACGTCGGCCAGTTTGCGGGCGACTTCGACCGGCCAGGAGTTGCGGCCGAGGCCGAGAGCGGCTTCGAGGCCCGCGGGAAGTTCTTCGGGCGCGGCTGTACCCTGCGCGAAGGTGGCACGGACGAGATCGCACGCGGCGTCAACCGCTTCCGCACTGACGACAGCGGCCGGTTTCCGCGGGCCGGTCTTCGCGGCGGATTTTCGAATCTGGAATTGCAGACGCCAGCGGTTGTCGCTGATCTTGGAATCGCACCAGGTTTCAAGTGTGCCGGTTTCGGTCAGGCGCGCGCCGAGCTTGACGGGGACGAGGCGTTCCCCGCCCTTCCCGAAGCGAATTACGGCTTCGAGCGGAGCGTGCGAATGGATGTCTTCGGATTCATCGAAGCGGACGAGGTCGCCGGCTTTGTCGCCGCTGCGGGTGAGTGAGCTGAGAAGGCGGAACGCGACCGGCTTGTTGGCCACGAGTTGGAGACCGGGCACGTCGATCTCGACGGAATCGCCTTCTTCGGCGCCGCGCGGCAGCAGGCAGACAGCTGAGCCATCGTCAAATCCGACGTAATAGGCGCGGGGCAGACCGCCGCGGACGAGGACGCCCGCGCCGGTGGAACGTACGTAGGAGTAGTAAGCCGCGCCGCTCGCTACGGCGAGATCGAGATCGCGGTTTTCGAAAATTTCGGGACGTTTGCCGTACCAGCTGGCGAGAACGTCCGCCACGCGCTCCTGGAGGATTTCGGGAATAAAGAAGCCGCCGTTGAAGAGAATGGCGTCGGGAATCTGATTGGCGGATTCGAGGAAGGCCGCGAGATGGCGCGTGATGGCGGGATCGGAAACGTAGGGCAGGCCGAGTTCGCGGAAGAGGCTGCGCTTTTCTTCTTTGGGAAGCTCGCCGCGCGGCGTCATGGGGAGAAAGCCGTCGAGCGCGAGTTCGAGGGCTTCGGCGCGGGTGATTTCGGTTTTGAGCGTGCCGCCGATCATGGACGATCCGCCGCCGAGCACGCTGATTTCGACGCTCTGGCGGTTGGAGTCTCCCAGCAGCAGTTCTTTGGCGCGGGAGCATTCGCGGCGCAGTCCGCTGCGCTGGCGAATGGAGAGCTGCCTGCCGAGTTTCGTTTCGGCGAGCCAGGCGAGGGTGAGATCGAGATTATCGCCGCCCAGCAGCAGGTGTTTGCCGACGGCGGTGCGGGTGAAATCGATTTTGTCGCCGTCGCGGGCGACGCGGATGAGCGAGAAATCGCTCGTGCCTCCGCCGACGTCGCAAATGAGAACCACCTGGCCATCGAAAAGCAGCCGGCGGGAGCGCGCGAAATTATTGGCGATCCAGGAATAGAAGGCGGCGGCGGGTTCTTCGAGAAGATTCAGATTCTCGATGCCGGCATCGTGGGCAGCCTGCACGGTGAGCTCGCGCGCTTCTTCGTCGAAAGATGCGGGGACGGTGAGAACAATCTGCTGGTCGCGCAGCGGGCCGAATTTGGCGTATTGATCCCAGGCATCGCGCATGGTGGAGATGAGGCGCGCGGAAACTTCGGTGGGAGAGAGCACGCGGCCACCTTCACCTGCATCCCAGGGGAGGATTTTGGCGGTGCGATCGACATCGGGATTCGAGAGCCACGACTTCGCGCTGTGGACGAGGCGCGTGGGAACGATGGCGCCCTGCTCGCGCGCATAGACACCGACGGGCTGGCCTTCATCGAGGAAGAGGAAGGACGGCAGCGTGCGGCGTGGCTCTGTGCGGCCGGGCGCGACGAGCTGCGGGATGTCGAAGATGTGGATGGGAGGAAAGCTGGTGTCTTCGGCCTCGGCTGGATCGATCCAGGCGAGGGCGGAGTTGGTGGTTCCAAGATCGATGCCGACGTTCATTTTTCGCGGACGTTGAATTCCAGTTTCCACCGGCGGCCGTCGCGGGCGACGCACCAGAGCTGCAGGGTGCCGGTTTCGGTGATGACGGTTTCGAGCGAGACGCGGACGAGTTCGCCGGAGTTGCCGGTGGAATCGAGTCGCACAGCGACGGGCGCGAGTTCTTCGATCTCATCGCCGAAATCTTCGATGAGGGTGCCGGGAGCGTCGTTTTTGCGGGCGGCGGAGCCGAAGAAACGGAACTCGGCGGTTTCGCCGACGACAAGACCGAATTCGCGTTCGGGCATCTGGACCGAGGTGCCTTCTTCCATGCCGAACTGCGCGACAGCGAATGCCTTAAGGGGCGCGGGGATGCCCGGGACCGCTGGCATGGCGGATTCGATGCCGACGTAGTAGGAGCGCGGGATGCCGCCGCGAATCCGGACGCCTTTGCCATGGCGGGCGGCGCCGTAATACGCTGCGCCACGCGCAACGGCGTGCATCAGATCTTCGCCGGCCAGTAATTGAACCTGGGGCGCGCCTTCTTCCTGAAGCCAGCTATTGAGAACGGAGATCAGGCGGTCGCGCACGAACGGGGCATGGAGGACGCCGCCGTTAAACAGCACGTGGGTGGGGCAGGCGAGCTTTCCGCTCTGGCGCAGGAAGCGGGCGAGATGGCGGGTGATGGCGGCGTCGGCTGCGTAAGGCAGGCCCATCTCGTGCAGACCGGCGGCGCGAGGACGCTGCGGAACATCGGTACTGGCGACGCGGGGGAGGAAGCCTTCGAGAACTTGTTCGATCTGTTGCCGGGTGAGTTTCGCCTTAATGGCGCCGCCGATCAGGCTGGAGCCCTTGCCGAGGATGGTGACGGGCACCTCATCGGCGGGTGAGGCGGGATCGAGCAGTTTTTCTTTCGCGAGGCGGCAATTGTTCCAGAGGGCCTGGAGCTGGAAGCTATCGATTTTCGTGCCCTTTGCGGCGAGTTCCGCGGCGACCGTGTGGGCGAGCGCGAGATCGATATTATCGCCGCCGAGAAGGATGTGATCGCCGACGGCAACGCGGTCGAGCGCGAGCTGGCCGTCGCGTTCGGAGACGGAAATCAGAGTGAAATCAGTGGTACCGCCGCCGATATCGACGACGAGAACGAGATCGCCCTTACCGACGCGCTGACGCCAGTCTTCGTGGCGCTCGATCCACGCGTAGAAGGCTGCCTGCGGCTCTTCCAGCATGGTGACGTTGCGGATGCCGGCGGCCTCGGCGGCCTGTTCGGTGAGTTCGCGGGCAACGGCATCAAAGGACGCGGGGATGGTGACGAGAACTTCCTGATCGGAGAAGGGCTGATCGGGGTGTTCGTTCTCCCACGCCTGACGCAGATGGCGCAGATAGGCGGCGGAAGCGGCGACGGGCGAAATTTTGGCAACGCCCTCCGCAGCCTTCCAGGGAAGGATGGCAGCGGTGCGGTCGGCGGCGGTGTAAGAGAGCCAGCTCTTGGCGGAAGAGACGAGGCGCGAGGAAACTTCCGCGCCGCGGCGCTGGGCGAAACGGCCGACAATCCAGGAGGGGGTGGCATCCCACGGAAGCGCGGTGGCGCCGGCGGCAAATTCCTTCTCGCCGGGGATGTAGAGGAACGATGGCAGCAGCGGCTCGGCCGAGACTTCATTGGCGGCCGTGAGCTGCGGAACGGCGGCGACACGAACCGCGGCGCCCTCTTCGATCTCGCGAAAGGCGAGAGCGCTGTTGGTGGTTCCGAGATCGATGCCGATCGAGTAACCCGGCAATCGTTACTCCACTTCGATTTCAGCGGGCGCGACGACGGTGAGATCCGTCTTCGCGGCAAGTTTCGGAAGGGATGCGCGGGAGGCGCGCCAGCCGCGGTGACGAAGCACTCCGCCTTTTGCGCGGCCCGAAGCCGGCACGTTGCCGATGAATTTCACAAGCGCTGCGTCGCCCGTGGGCGCGGTGACTGCGCTGCCTTCCACGGCGTCGACTACAGGCTGCGGCGCGAAGTGGCGGGTGAGAACCTCGTTGCTTTTGGCGTGGACGTCGCGGGCCGCGGCGCCGATCTGCTCGTCGGAATACGGCGCCAGGTCTTCCATGAAGAAATCCAGAATGCGTCCTTCGCGCTGCAGAATGCCGAGCAACTGCAGGGCCCCGTCTTCATAAGTGACGGGCGGGGGAGGCGGAGGAGGCGGGGGCGGAGGCGGAAGTTTGGGCGCGAGTCCGAGATGCGCAACGATATCTTCCGGCAGTTTGCCGCCAAACAGAAGCGCAAAAAACGCGCGAAAAGCGAGGACGATGCGGTTCAAAGTGGGAGAGACTCCGGGTTTTCAGGATGAACTTACAGGATAACAACGTCCTACCGTACGGAGGGCGCGTGAGACGGCTCACTGCGCGCCGCCCGCGGATGAGGGAAAATAAAATCGTGAGTTTTCGCAAGTTACTGCCGCTTCTGTCTTTAACGGTTTTGTGCCTGGCGCAGGAGGGTTGGCAAACGCTGACCAACTTCCCAGGCGTGGACTGGCAGGGGCTGACCGGCGCAAAGAAAGCGCTGGCACTGAAGATGATCCGGACGGAGCAGTGTACGTGCGGCTGCGAGATGAAGATCGGCGAATGCCGCGTGAAGGATCACAGTTGTTCGGACAGCCGGAAGCTGGCGAACGCGATCGTGAAGGACGCGGCTGCCGGAAAGACGGAGGCGCAGATTCGGGCCGATCTGAAGAAGATTGCGAGCGAGCCGCCGCCGCAACTGGACGATCCGGTCAAAATCACAACCACGGGCGATCCGGTGCGCGGGCCTGCCAATGCGCGGGTGACGCTGGTGGAGTTTTCCGATTTCCAGTGCCCTTATTGCAGCAAGGCCGTTTCGGAAACCAAGGCTCTGATGCGGCAATTCCCGAACGACATCAAGCTCGTGTTCAAGCAGTTCCCGCTGGACGATCATGCGCAGGCGGAATTCGGCGCGGAGGCGGCGCTGGCCGCGCAGGCGCAGGGTAAGTTCTGGGAAATGCACGACCTGATGTACGCCGGGTATCCGAATCTTTCGCGTGCCACCGTGATGGGATACGCAAAAAAGATGGGGCTCGACATGACCCGCTTCACCTCAGACGTGGACACGCACAAATACAAAGCGCGCGTGCAAGCCGAGGAGCAGCAGGGCGAGGAAGCGGGCGTGGGTGGCACGCCGACGTTCTTCATCAATGGCAGGAAGCTGAACGACACGTTCGATGTGGCGACGGTCGCGCCGCTGATCCGGCAGGAACTGAAGTAATTACTTCGAACGCACGGACTGCTTGAGCTTATCGAGCTGCTTGCGCGCGGCGCGGGCCCAGGAACTGGTGGTATCGAGCTTCAGGTACTTGCTCCAGTAACCGATTGCCTGCAGGATCTCTCCCATCCGCTCGGCCAGCAGCGCCAGATTGAAATAAGCATCGGCATAGCGCGGATTAAGGCGGATGGCATCGAGGTAGTGCATGCGGGCTTCCTCGAAATCGCCCTGTTCGTCGGCGAGATTTCCGAGGTTGAAGTGCGCGAGGGGGTAGGCGGGATCGGAAAGGATCGCGCGGGTGTAGTGCTCGCGGGCCTGCCGGTATTTGCGCTGGCGGAAGAGGATGGTGCCGAGGTTAACGAGCGCGCCAGGCGCGGCCGGATTGGCTTCGAGCGCTTTCTGATAGGCTTCGACGGCAGCTTCGATGGGCGCGCCGGTTTCTTCGAGTCCGAGGCCCCGCTGGAACCAGTATTCGGCTTTCTCTTCGTCGATGGGAACCCTGGTTTCTTCGGGGGAGGGCTCCGGCTTCATCGGGAAGGAGCGCAGCTTTTCAATTTCGCGCTCGCCGAAATCGAACAGAAGCTGGCCGGTGACGGCTTCCATGCGGGAGCCGGAGACATGAACCGCGATGCGCTTGCCTTCGGTAGTAATTTTGAGCTGCGCGAGCGGGGTGTCGATATCTTCAAGCCGCGTTTTCAGCGAGGAGACGGCCTTGCGGATGGTGCCGACCGGGATGCGAAGTTCACGGAGCCGGCGGAGCGTTTTGAGCGCGACGAGATCAGGGAAGCCGAGCGTTTCGCCGGGAGAGAGGAAGCCTTGTTTTTCCCAGGCGGAGAGTTGGCGCGTGGTGATGTTGAGCATCCGGCAGACGTCTTCACGCTGCCAGGCGCCCGAGGCGATCGGGTTTTCTTCGATGCTGTGGACTCTCGCGGTCATCGGAAATCGCTGAATCGGACCTTCTCACCAAATATCGTGCCTGAAATGGGGCTTGCAGCGCAATCAGGGGCGGCGGGATTCACGTCCGGCTTCGGCGCGGGGGTCCGCGATCAATTCGTCCGGAAGGCGAACGTCCTCCGGGATGTACTTTCGGACCGACACTCTGGCGCGGCGCAATCCCTGCTCGTGCGTCTCCCGGCGAGTTCGCCAGCCAAGAGGCGGCCGATGGCCTGGGACCGCTTCACGATTGGGCTTACGTTCCACTGATTCATTTATACGTGATCGACCTCGCGCAGCCACTCCGGCCGTTTGAGCACTTCGCGGGGCTTGCTCCCGTCAGGCGGCCCGATGATGCCGTCGCGATACATCATGTCGAGAATGCGGGCGGCGCGGCCGTAGCCAAGGCGGAGGCGGCGCTGCAGCGTTGAGGTCGAGGCCTTGCCCATTTCGAGGACGACGCGGAGGGCTTCTTCGTACATCGGATCCTGTTCGCCATCGGGTTCATCGTCCATCTCGGCGGCGCCGTCTTCGCTCGGAGGCGCAATCAGGTATGACTGATCGTATTCGGGCCGCGCCTGGGCTTTCCAGAAATCGACCACGCTGTTGATTTCGGTTTCGGTCACAAATGCGCCGTGCACGCGGGTGAGGCGCGAGGAGCCTGGCGGGAGGAAGAGCATATCGCCCTTGCCCAGCAGGTGCTCGGCGCCCATGACGTCCAGCACGGTGCGGCTATCGACGCGCGTGGCGACCCGGAAGCTGATACGCGCGGGGAAGTTGGCTTTAATCAGGCCGGTAATCACGTCGACGCTGGGACGCTGCGTGGCGAGCACGAGATGCATGCCGACGGCGCGCGCCATCTGCGCCAGACGCGTAACCGATTCTTCCACATTGCGGCCTTCGAGCATCATGAGGTCGGCGAGCTCGTCGATCAGGATGAGGATATAGGGCAGCGGCTTCAGCTCTTCTTTTTGCTGCTGCTCGTCCTCTTCGAAGAGCGAGCGCGGCTCGTTCTTCATCTGGCGGATCTTTTTGTTGTACTGATCGATATTGCGCGCGCCGACTTCGGCAAGCAGACGCAGGCGGCGCTCCATTTCGAGCACGGCGTTGCGCAGGGCGTTGGTGGCCTTGCGGGCGTCGGTGATCACGGGCGTCAGCAGATGCGGGATACCTTCGTAGATGCCGAGTTCGACGCGCTTGGGATCGACCATGATCATGCGGACCTCATCCGGCGTGGCCTTGTAGAGGATCGACATGATCAGCGAATTAATCATGACGGATTTGCCCGATCCGGTTGAACCCGCGATCAGGGCATGCGGCATGGTTTCGAGCGACGCGACTTTGATACGGCCGCTGATGTCTTTGCCCATCGAGATGGTGAGGCGCGAGGGCGAATTTTCGAATTCCTCGCTCTCGATCACGGCGCGCAGGCTGATGACTTCGCGCTTGGTGTTCGGCACTTCGATGCCGATGGTCATCTTGCCCGGAATGCGCTCGATAAGAATCGATTCAGCCTGAAGGCCGAGGCAGAGGTCTTCACGCAGGTTCGTGATCTTGCTGTACTTGATGCCGGCTTCGGGCTTGTATTCGAAAGTGGTAACGACGGGACCAGGATTGATCTGGACGACCGAGCCGGTGACGTTGAACTCCTCGAACTTCACTTTGATCGCCGCCGCCACGTTTTTGAGCTCCTGCTCATCGAAGGCGGAGCGCTGCGGGATTTCGTTCAGCAGATCCGTGGAAGGCAGCTTGTAGATGGTGGGCAGGCGCGATGCGGCGGCCTTCGTACCAGTGAACGGGAATTCGAACAGGTTGGGCTTTTCGGCCGGCTTTTCTTCCAGCGTGCAGATGGGAATCTCATCGACGGTTGCGGGATCTGGCGCGGGAGTGGCGGGGGTCTCAATGACTTCGGGCTCCTCCCACGGAAGAGTTTCGGAGACAGGCGCGAGAGTTGGCGTACGGCGGCGCGATTTCGAGGCGATCGCGGGATCCTCCGTCTGAACGATGGGCGGGGCGGCGGCCGCAATCTCCTCATCCTCCTCTTCCTCATCAACGGCTTTTTTCGCAGCTTTGGCAGCGGCACGGAGGGCCGCCGCCTCACGCTTGCGCTCGATGCGTTCGAGCTTCGCTTCCTGGCGGCGTTCGAGATAACGGAGCCAGCGGTCGCGAAGCCGATTGAAAAAGACGATAACGGGTGAGAACCAGCGCTCCAGAGTAGCCAGCGTGAACGTGGAGACGAGATAGAGCGAGATCACGGCCGTGGTCACCAGAATGACTGCCGCACCCAGGAAATTCAGTTTGCGCCGCAGGGCATCGGCGAGGAGATAACCGGCGGTGCCGCCCGGGAGGATGGTGTGGTCGAAGACGCGCCATTCGGGAAGCAGCGCGGCGACGCCGCAGGCAGAGGCTACCAGCATCGCGCTGCCAAGCAGCTTGATCACGGGCGCGGCGGTTTCCTGTGACCGAATCCACTTCCAGCCGAGGGCGAAGACCAGGCAGGGGAACAGATAGGCGCCGAAGCCGAAAGCCTGGAGAAGCACGTCCGACAGGTGTGCGCCGAAGGGTCCGATGAGATTGCGAGTAGGGACCGCGCCTGTGGCTCGGCTCCACGAGGGATCGGTGGCATGAAACGAGACGAGGCTCAGCAGGATAAGGACGCCTGTGGCGAGAAACACAAATCCCGTCACCTCGTTGAGGCGTCTGGAAGGGGTCGGTGTAAACAGCGTCATCCCGCTGGCGGCGGGAGATACCGGAGCATCTTTATTATGCCAGAAAACACTTTTCCTGTGCAGGGTCAATTGTTTCCGCCAATGGACCGGGCGTTAGATGGGCGATCCGTCCGGCGGCTCGACCGGCTTCGCCACGGGGATTTCCTTCGGGTTGTCTTCGAAGCGCCGGATCTCTGCGGCGGCGTAAGTGAGATGGGCGCGTTCGGCGGTATCCGTGGTCTGGCGGGCGAGCGCCCATTTACGAAGATCGTCGAGTTTCAGCCAGGCAATGGCACGGGCCTGTTCGGAAGCCTGCGCGCCCTGGGCGAGCGCCATCAGACGATAGAGAACCACGTTGCCGATGGTGCGTTCGGTCTCGGCGTCGCGGGGATTTGTGCGCGGCGTCTTCCAGGCTGAGGAGATGAGACGATCGATGACTTCATCGAGCCCGGGATTTTTCGCGTCGCGCGAATGGTAATCGACGAGGCGCGTGGCCCGTTCGGGATTCAGCAGGAAGCCGGCGGTCATATCGGCGGCGGCTTCCACGGGCGCCATGGAATCGAAGGTGATCTGGGTGCGTGAGTGAAAATCCTCGCGCGTGGGCTCATATTCCGGGGGATGCGGCGGCAGCAGTTTCAGAATCGACTCCGGCACGGTGAGAGCCTCGGGCTCGATAGTCTTCATGAGTGCATCCAGCGCACGCCGTTGTTCGGCGGCGGGAACGATATCGGCAACAGGCTGGCCATCGCCGCGCACAGCATACGTATAATTCAGGCCGCCGACCACTTTCGAGGCGGCCTCGAGCTGATAGCGATGGAAGAGATAGACCGGCGCCAGGACTTCTTCGAGTGTGCTCATCGGAGCGCCGAAGCGGATCTTATCGGCCGAGAATCCGGCGAGGGCTTTGGCGCGCACCTGCATCACGCGGTTGAGCTCGTCGACGGGATTCGACCCGGAATCCCAGAGGTGCGCGAGCGGATGTGCACCGCCGGCGGCGCGCGCGTCGCGGTCGGAGATGAAGAGCAGGCCTTTGTCGCTGGCTTCTTTCAGGATGGCGGCGAGGCCCGCATGCTCATCCGCGCCCGGCGCAAATTGCGTGTAGCCATAGCGAATCGCGATTTTGTCCCATTCGCCGATGCCCGTCGCATAGGCGTTGTTCAGATCGATGTTCCCCGCGGCGTCGAGCTGCACGAAGGGCGGAGGATAGTCCATGACCGACGCACGATCGTGCGTGCTGGCAGCGAAGTTGTGTTCGAGCCCCAGCGTGTGGCCCACTTCGTGGGCGGCGAGTTGCCGCAGGCGCGCGAGCGCCATCTGCTCCATACGGGGATCGACCGGCTGGCCCTGCTCGTACTTCGCGATCAGTCCCTGCGCGATCAGATAATCCTGGCGAACGCGCAGCGATCCCAGGGTGACCTGACCTTTGATGATTTCGCCGCTGCGCGGGTCGACGATCGCATCGCCGTACGACCAGCCGCGCGTCGCGCGATGCACCCACTCGATGAGGTTGTAGCGGATATCCATCGGATCGGCGTCCGGCGGAAGCATTTCGACGCGGAATGCGTTACTGAACCCCGCGGCTTCGAAAGCCTGCGACCACCAGCGCGCGCCTTCGAGCAGGGCGGAGCGGATAGGCTCTGGCGTTCCGGGATCGAGGTAATAAACGATGGGCTCGACGGGGTCGCTGACAGCGGCCGTGGGATCGCGCTTTTCGAGACGATGCCGGATGATATAGTGCCTCTTCAGCGGGTCTGAGATCGGCGTTGCGTAATCGGAGTAGCTGAGGCCGATGAACCCGGCGCGCGGGTCGAAAACGCGCGGAGTGAGCGGCTTCTCCGGAAGTTCGACGAAGGAATGATGCTCACGGACTGTGAGCGAATCCGGCGCCGGAGTGACAGACGAGAGCCACTCGCCTGGGTCATGACCTGCGAAGGTGAGCAGCGCTTCGACTTCGGTATTACGCGGGAAGCTTTTCGTGCGATCAGGATAGATCGCGCATCGCTTTTCGTCGAGCGAATAGCTGCCCTGCTTTTTATCGGAGAGGGTTTCCGGAATGCCGTGAACGTCGCGCAGGAAGAACGCGGTGGCGTCGACGAGAACGCGATCGCCGTCTTCCGCTTCGGGCGTGAAACCCCAGAGCACGGATTCGGCGAAGGATTCCTGCACGGCGCGGCGTTCCTCGGGATCGCTGGTTTCGGCGCGGTAATCCTGATTGGGCTGGACGAGGAGAATCTTCGGGCCGTAGCGCTCGAAGCGCACGATGCGCGAATTGCCGATCTGGCCGCGGTCGAGTCCAATGTCGTTCGAACCGACGCCGGCAGGGAGCGAATCGACGTAGAGGAAGTCTTCGTTCCAGCGGGAAATTTCGACGAAGAGCTTGCCGGTTTTCGATTCGTAATAGAGCGGGAAATAGCCGGGCATGGCCGCCATGCCTTTGGTACGGTCGGCGATGGTTGGGGTCGCGGATTGTCCCTGCAGGAGAGCGATAGCGGCGAGGGAAAGCAGCAGGATCCGCATGAGAATGATGGTAGCGCCGGGCGGCCGATGAGCCGAAGGCGAAGCGTTCACGAAGGTCGAGGATAACCTGCGGAACCGGCCCAAACGGGGAAGATAAATACGCGCACTGATTCCTCTCAGAACGGAGATGCAATCATCGATGACGATCAACGCTGACGCACCCTTTGCGGCGTGTCCTGAGCGGATGAGCCAACAGGATTACTGGCGGGCCAGAATCAGCGCTGCACGCGGCCGCTGCCGCCTTCTTTTAACAGCGAATTCACTTCCGCCAGGGTGGCGCGGCTGAAGTCGCCGTAGGTCGAATGCTTGAGGCAGCTCGTTGCCACGGCGAATTCGAGGGCTTCAGCGTCGCCTGGCAGGTACTGCATGCCGTAGAGCAGGCCGCCGGCGAAACTGTCGCCCGCGCCGACGCGGTCCACGATGCTGGTGATCTCGTACGCGCGGCTCATCAGGAACTGGCTGCGATTGTTGAGGCACGCCGACCAGCGGTTCCATGAAGCGCTCTTCGATTCGCGGAGCGTCACCGCCACGGCGCGCAGATTCGGATACGTCTTGAGCACGAGCGCCGTCAAGCCTTCATAGCGCTGGTGATCGAGCACGCCGGAGCTGACATCCATATCGGAATTCAGCCCGAGGCACATCTGGATGTCTTCTTCATTTGCGATGACGACATCCACGTGCTTCACCATTTCGCTCATCACTTCGGGCGCGGATTTACCCCACTTCCACAGCATTTTACGGAAATTGAGATCGACGGAAACCGTCAGCTTGTGCTCGCGCGCCTTCTTCACGCCTTCGAGCGCGAGCGCGGCCGAAGATTCGCTGATGGCCGGCGTGATGCCGGTGACGTGGAACCAGCCGCCGCCCGCCACAGTCTTGTCCCAATCAATGGAGCCCGGCTTCGCAATCGCGGCGGAGCTGCCGGCGCGGTCATAGACCACGCGGGAGCCGCGCTGATTGGCGCCGGTTTCGAGGAAGTAAACACCCATGCGTCCCGGACCGCGCACCAGCTTCGATGTATCCACACCGAAGCGGCGCAGTTCGCCGACAGCCGCGTCGGCAATCGGATTATTTTCCGGCAGGACCGTCACGTAAGCCGCGTTGCCGCCGAGGCCCGCAATCGCGACGGCCACGTTCGCTTCGCCGCCGCCGAACGTCGCATTGAAATACGGCGTCTGCAGGTAGCGTTCAAAGCCGGGCGGCGTGAGCCGCAGCATGATTTCTCCGAAAGTGATCGTTTGCGGCTTCATCTATTTCGCCATCTCCCTGCGCGCGGCTGCGATGTTATCGACAAGCTGCCGCGCCAATCTCGTGATTGAAGCGTAATCGCCGGTTTTCGCGCCTTTGGTCAGATTGCCGCCGACGCCGAGAGCGACGCAGCCGGCCTTGATCCACTCAGCCGCGTTTTCGGCGCTCACGCCACCGGTCGGCATGAGCGGCGCATGCGGCAGCGGGCCGCGCAGCGCTTTCACGAATGACGGCCCCAGCGCCTCGCCGGGGAAAAGCTTCACGATATCGGCGCCGTCTTCCATCGCCGATACGACCTCCTGCGAAGTGCCCGCGCCCGGCATGTAGGGCACCTGGTAACGGCGGCACATGCGGGCGACATCGGCGCTGCAGCAGGGGCTCACGATGAACTTTGCGCCCGCGAGCAGCGCGTGACGCGTGGTTTCGGGATCGAGCACGGTGCCCGCGCCGATCAGGATGTCGCCGGAAGCGTGGCGCTTCGCCAGTTCTTCGATGGCCTGGACCGCTCCCGTGAATGTGAACGTCACCTCCATGGCGGTGACGCCGCCTTCCGCGCAGGCGGCGGCGATGCGGCAGGCCTGATCGGCGGAATCGGCGCGGATCACCACCACCAGGCCGGATTCGAGGACCTTATTCAGATACTTCAGTTTTTGCATGGGATCGAATCTGCATTATACGTTTTAGACTGTGGGCCACCCGGTTGGCAGCGCAGTTGCTGCGGCTTGACCCGTCTGCGTCGGCAATAATGAAGCTTACGGCTTTTCGGAATGGTATCGTTCATCGGCATTCTGATTCTCGGATTTCTACTGGGGATGCGCCACGCGACGGACGCTGATCACGTGGTGGCGGTCGCGACGATTGTTACGAGGCAGAAGGGCGTGGCGAAAGCGGGCGTAATCGGTGCGCTTTGGGGTGTGGGTCATACATTCACGATTTTTGTGGTGGGCGCGGCCATCATTTTGTTCAAAGTGGTGATCCCGCCCCGGCTCGGGCTTTCCATGGAATTTGCCGTGGGGCTGATGCTGATTTTGCTCGGCGTGCTGAATTTGACCGGCGCACTGCGGTGGCTTCAGTTACGATTCACACCTTCGGCGCTGCGGGACCATGCAGATGAGCCGGTGATCGCCGAAGCCTCGGCCGCCACAGGAGGCGGCAACTGGGTCGATCGCCATCTGCGTGAGATGGGCTTCTACAATGCGCTGCGCCCGTTTGTGGTGGGCACCGTACATGGACTCGCGGGGTCGGCAGCGGTTGCGATTCTGGTGATGACCACAATCGGCGATGCCTGGTGGGCGATGGCGTATCTGCTGTTGTTCGGCCTGGGCACGGTCGCGGGAATGGCAGTGATGACCACGGCGATGGCGTTTCCGATTGTCTACACGGGACGCAGAATGTCGCGCTGGAATCAGGCGTTTTCGGTCGGATCCGGCATTCTCAGCGTAGCGTTCGGGATGTTTATCTCGATCCAGATCGGCGTAAGCGGGGGATTATTCAGCAGCGTCCCGCACTGGACACCGCACTAAGTCAGTTTCGGGATAATCATCCAGCGCAACACCCCGCGCGGCACGGTACCCATCGACGCCATATCGATCCGGATCATGGCGGATTTCCTTACGTCGATCGTCAGGCCCGGCGCATTCAGAAGATACGCCGCGAGATGGGCCATCAGCGGCTCGTGCCCAGCGAGAATGATGGCGGATTCATTGCGATGCTCGCGGAGTTCGCTCCAAACGCCTTCGGGCGTGCCATGCGGCACGAGCGAGGGAAATGGCACAATCTCGCCTTTCCATCCGAACTCCTTCGCCGCAACTTCCGCGGTCTGCATCGCGCGCAGGTACGGGCTCGAAACAATCAGCGAAGGTTCGACGCCGGAATCGCGCGCCATCTTCGCGACGGCGGCGGAGCGTTCCATGCCCCGTTCGGTGAGTGCGCGCGAAGAATCAGGCCTGCCGGGAGGCGGATCTTCCGCGTGGCCGTGACGAAAGAGATAGAGTTCCATAAATTCCCCGGTGGCCGGGTCGTATCATAACCATCGTATGGCTCGCTATGCCGCCGTCGACATTGGGAGCAATTCAGTCCGGCTCGAAGTTGCTGAGGTCATCGCGGGGAAGGCGCCGCGCATTCTGGCTTCCGAACGCCAGGTAACGAGGCTCGGAACGGGCGTCTTCCGGGAGGGCCGCATCGCCGCGGACGCGCTCGAAAATCTCTGCGGGATGCTCGCCGGGATGGCGCTCATCTGGAAGCGGCATGACGTGCTCAGCATTCGAGCGGTCGCCACCGCGGCCGTGCGCGACGCGCGGAATCAGGCGGAGTTTCTGTCGCGCACGTCGGCGGCGCTCGGCGCCGACATCGAAATCATCTCCGGACAGGAGGAAGCGCGGCTCATTCATCTTGGCGTGGCCAGCCGCTGGCCGCATGAGAACGAGCGATTTCTGATTATCGATATCGGAGGCGGCAGCGCCGAGTTCATTCTGAGCGAGGGCCCGCATGTGCGCGCGGCGTTTTCAAAGCCGCTGGGGGCGATACGGCTGCAGGAGCTATTCATGAAGAACGATCCGCCCACGCCCGCCGATGTGCATCGGCTGGAACAGTACATCGCGGAACGCATGGCGCCGGCGGTGCAGGAGATCGGGCGGCGGCGAATCGACCGCGTGGTGGCGACGTCTTCCACGGCGGCGGCGGTGGTGAGCGCAGTGAGCCGCATTCCGCGCGCGCGGCGCGATGAGGCCGACCGGCGGCGCGCTTCGGCATCGCAGTTGCGCGCTTTCTATAAAGAGGTCGTCGGGCTGGATATGAAGCGGCGGCAGAAGATTGTGGGGATCGGACCACGGCGTGCGGAGATCATCATTCCGGGCGCGGCGGTGCTGATGCATTCGCTCGAAGCGTTTCGAATGCCGTCGCTGTTTTATTCGGCAGCGGGCGTGCGCGACGGCATCATCGCGGACCTGGCGGCGCGCGGCGCGGGACGCGAGATCAGCCGGCTCACCACCGAGCAGCGCACCATGGTCGAGGCGATGACGGAGCGCTATGGAGTTTCGCTGCGGCACGCGCAGCGCGTAGCGCGCCTCGCGAACGATCTTTTCCATGACCTGCAGACCCTGCACCGTCTGGCGCCCACGTTCGGCAGTCTGCTCGAAGCCAGCGCTTATCTGCATGATGTGGGGCACTTCGTCAGCGACACACGGCATCACAAACACTCGTATTATCTGGTTTCGAATTCAGATATGCCCGGGTTCAACCTGATCGAACGCGGGCTGATTGCGAATCTGTGCCGTTACCACCGCAAGAACATGCCCGCGCCCGAGCATGACAATTTTCAGTTACTGAGCGCGGAAGACCAGCGCGCCGTGACGCTGCTCTCGCCCCTGCTGCGGCTGGCGGATAGTCTCGACCGGAGTAATGCGCAGAAGGTTCGGTCGGTGGAATGTCTGGTCAGCGAGCGCGAGATCGAAGTCAATCTGCATGCGGCGGATTCGGCCGGCATTGAACTGGAGATCTGGGCGGCGAACCGGCTGGATCCGTTGTTCCGGCAGATTTACGGCCGGAAGCTCACCATTCATCGGGCGAGTTAGCGATCGCGAAGTGTGAAACCGGCGGCAGCGTAATCGGGGCCGGGCGCGAAGCGCGTGAGCCGGAGACCATGCTCGGCGGCGCGAGCGGTGATGACGTTTTCGAGTTTGCCGTCATGAAGATCGAGAGCGCGGTTCCCGGGCGACATGATGAAGAGCGTGAGTTCGCCAGCGTCAGAGTTTCGCAGACAGGACGCGATGCTTGTGTAGGGCGCGCGATCGGCGAGATCGACGCTGTCGCGGGATTTGTCGTAGAAGATGTGAATGCCGTCCGGCGTGCGGTATTCGTCAATATTGGCGGCATCGGGAATATGCCGGACGAAGGTGCGGGGCTGGGCGCTGGTATGGATGAAGTAGCTGATGGCGTCCCAGTGGTCTAGATAGACGGCGGATGCGTGCGGGAAGGCAGTGCGCCAGCCGCGGTATTGTGCGGCCTGGAGAATGGTTCCGGGAAAGCGGATCAGAGTCCGGCGCTCCGCCGCGAATCCGGTGAGGCTCACTGCGAGCGCAAGTGCGGGAACGGCGTATCGCGCGCGTGGCGTGGCTGCGAGGACATCGAGGATGGCGAAGGCCGCGAGCAGCAGGAAGGGGCCCGCGATGTACTCATGGCGCAGCATACCGCCGAACGGATATTCCCCCATCGCACCGGCCATGCCGATTTCCGGAACGATGACGGCGGCGAGCAGAATCGCGGCGTTCGGTTTCTTCCGGTGTGCCCATAGGGCGAGCGCACAGAACGCCGCGGCGGCTATGGCAGCCAGGACCACGGATTTCAGTTCCACCGGCGAAAAAAGGTTGAAGAAGTTGGCGGTATTGCGCAGAAGAAATCTGGCCAGCGTTTCGCCGGCGGCATTCCCGAAATAGAAGCCGGAGAGATAGCCCTGCTGCGGCTGCGCTCCGGCATGAATCAGATATTCGGCGGCGAACAGCGCGAGCGGAATCGTGAGAGCAATCGCTGTGCGGACGCGGAGGCGAGGCAGGATCGCGATCGCACAGGCCAGGACGAAGAATATGGCGGAGTAGTGCGAAAGCAGAGCCAGTGACGAGGCGGTGGCGAAGAAGATGCAGGCCCGCAGCGATCCGGAGCGCATGGCCAGCCATGCGTAGAACGCCACCAGACAAAGAAATATCGCGAGCTGACAGGAACGGATTTCATCAGAGATGGCGATGGCGTCCACGGAGAGCGCGAACGCGGCTGCGCAGGCGAACTGGATCAACGGTGACGCGAAGAGCCCGCGCGCGATCAAGCCCGCCATAACGATGGATCCGGTGCCCGCCGCGATGGAAATCGCACGATAGAGCGCGGGGTGCCCCAGCCGCACGATCCATCCGAGCAGGAGGAAGAACAGCGGCGGATGGGCGTTGCTGCGCAGTTCGAATTCCAGATCGGACCAGCGCGGACTGGCGGAGATGAACAGATGCTGCCACTCGTCGAAATCGATGTACGTTCTGGTTCCGATATCGATGCGGATCAGAAGTCCGGCGAGCGCGATCAGGATCAGGCATAGCCAGGCCGCGCGCGGCTTCATGGAGCCTGGGGAGAGGCCGAGCAGGTTCCGGCGGTGCGGAATTCGGCGTAGACATCGTAATTATCGAGGTCCAGCCGCTGGATGCAGAGTCCGTGGGTGGCGCTGAGCTCGGCGGCACGGGCGCGGTAGGCGGCGACCTGCGCTTCGGTACGGGCTTTGGGGACGGGCTGCGCGAGACAGAAGATCGTCATGGCCGGCAGATGCCAGTTCTGCATGGCGCTCGACATGTTTGCGTAGAGACCGGGGTCGCGGAGATCGAGATTCCAGTGGTCTTTATCGCGGAAGAGCATCATGGAGCGGCCATCGTGGGCGAGTTTGTAGACATCGACCGTATCGGTGCCGGGCAGAGCGCCGGCGAAGCTCCAGTTCCAGTCGTGGTGGTGGAGGAAGAACGTGGTGAGGTTGAACTGGTCGATCATGATGGCGGGCGCCGCCGGGAAGAGACGGTTATAGCGGTTCATCTGATCGGTCATCAGCGGGACGCTGGTCTTTGGGTAAGCGTCGTAATTCTCATAGCTCGCGTAGGCGATGCCCACGGTGAAGAAGCCTGCGATTGCGAGAACCGCGGGTCGCGGGATGTTCGCGAGCGCGCGGTCCAGCAGCAGAAACGGGCAAATAACGAAGAACGGAAACAGGATGTATTGCTGACGGAGGAATCCGCCGAATGGGTACACGCGCGCAGCGCCGCCGAACATCAGCGCGCCCAGCATCGCGAGGGGAAGAATCAGGGTGGTGGCGGCGGCCATATCGCGGGTTTGATTCCATCGGCGCGCCAGCCAGCAGATGCCGATCGCAGCAAGGATGCAGAGGGCGAGTATGGCATAGAAGGCGGGCCCTTCCGAGACAGCGAAAGGAGAGAAGCCGTTGATCTCGCTGCGGAGATTACGGAGAAAGAAGGCGCCGAGCGATTCCGCGCCACCGGGCTGAAAGTAGAAATCCGGCAGATGATTGTAAGCCTGCGGCTTGCCACCGAAATGGACTTTATATTCCCATGCCGGAAGCGCCAGCAGAGCAACGTATGTCAGCGCCTCGCGGCCGAGAGCGCGGCGGGGGCCATCTTTCGCGCGGAATGGCTGAACGAGGAGCGCAAACAGAAGCGCCGCACCCACATAGATCAGAGCGTAGTATTCCGTGAGGCAGGCGAGCGAAGCGAACACGCCGTAGAGGATGCGCGAGCTCAGCGGACCGCGGCCATCCTCAATCAGATCGAGGTAATACCAGAACGAAACCTGCACGAGGAAGGCGGCCATCATATAGGTGCGGACTTCTTCGGAAATCAGGATGGACGGCAGCGCGAGCCCGTAAGCCAGTGCGGCGAGCGCGGCCCAGATTCCGGAACGCACGGCGCGCCAGGCGATCATCCCGACCAGATAGACCGAGCCGGCTCCGGTGAGAATGGAAATCGCGCGATAGGTGAGTTTGGAGTGGCCAAACAGGAAAGTGAGCCGCAGGAGGAGGAAGTAGAGCGGCGGATGCGCGTTCGCCTGGTACTCCTGAATGAAGTTGCCCCACTGGACCTGATGTGCGATCCATACGTGCCAGTACCCGTCATATTCGATGTACTGGCTGGCACCGAGAACGAGCCGCGGGATCAGACAGAGAATCGTGATGCCGAGAAGCAGCAGGTGGAAAGATCGGGGAATCCGCCTGTCGTTCATCAAACCCTACTATAGAATGAGGGGAGTTCCTTGATCCGCTCCCCTTTTCTCGAATTCGATTGGCTGGCGCACGGTTTCGGGCTGCGCGACTCCGTCCCGCCGCCGGATCTGACCATCGCAAAGCAGATTCATTCCGCTCAGGTACTGGACGCCTGCGGCCGCCGGGGTGAGCAGATCGGCGAAGGCGACGCAATCGTTTCGGCCGAGCCGGGGGTTGCGATCGGGATCAAAACAGCCGATTGCGTGCCGATTCTGCTGGCCGATCCGGAAACGCGGGTGGTTGCCTGCGCTCACGCGGGCTGGCGCGGAACGGCGGCAAATATCGTGGCGGCTACCGTGGAGCGGATGAAAGCGCTCGGCGCCAGAGAGAAGAACATCGTGGCCGCGATCGGCCCTTCGATTGGCCCGTGTTGTTACGAGGTCAGTGCGGAGACCGCGGCGCATTTCGACCGGTGGAGAAGCGCCACCCCTGGTGAATATAAGCCGCATCTCGATCTTCCGGCGATCAATGAACGCCAACTGACGGAAGCGGGAGTTCACCGGATCTGGAAGTCAGGGGAATGTACTTATTGCCGGGCGGACCGGTATTTCTCGTTCCGCCGGGAGAGCGAACAAGCCGGGCGAATGCTGTCTTTCGTTAGCAGAGTGGCCTGAAAACACGTCGGGCGGACCGTTTCTGGTCCGCCCGGAGATTCGCCCCAAATTGGGTTCGTTCTTGCGTCAGGCGGCCGGCGCGAACAGATCGGCGTTGTCGTCGACTTCGATCTCGTGACGATCGACCTGCTCCTGGCACTTGATGCAAAACGCTGCCCACGGCACCGCCGCGATGCGTTTCGGGGAGATCTCCTCGTCGCAATGCAGGCAAATGCCATACGAACCGTCTTCAATACGGGCCAGTGCGCGGCGGATCTGGCGCAACATGTTGGAGTCTCGATCCAAATTGCGGATCGCGAGTTCACGTTCACCCGCCAGCTGCACTTCATCGAGGGCGTCCGGCGCCTTCTCGATTACGATTTCGTCACGGTTACGAAGCGCGCCGGACAATTCCGCCTGCTTCGCCTCCAATGTCTTTCTGAATTTTTCCAAATCAGCCTTGGTCATTTCCAAATCCTCGCCTTCTCCTACTGCTGTACCGCTGAGGCCTCTCTTTCGTGTCGTCTGTGTTAAAGACGGATATCTGCCATCAAAGTTTCAAAAAATATGAGTACCGAAAGCTTAAATATTACTCATCGGTGCTGAAGAACTGCGATATCCAGCACAATCCGCTGGGGCACTCAGGCCTAACACCGCCTAGCCTGAGCAATCCCGGTGCCAAACTTCCTGTTCAGCCTCGGGTCTTACATCCTATATCAACCCTCTGCCTTTGTCCATGGTTTCGGTGCGCGAGAGGGGCCGGAATGTTACATCCTTCCTCAGGGGATCAGTCCTACAGCTCCGAAGACCAAACCGTAGTCCTGACCATCTATACGATCCACCGGGTCAACCTGGATCCCGATTTCCACCGAATCCCTACCTGCCAACATATCGGCCGGTATGGGAATTAGACGATCGAAAATCCGTTCCGAATCGTAAATTCGCGTATCCGATATCTTTTTTCCATCGACCAGAACCATTAGAGTACGGGGAGCGGCGGAAAGTTGCGCGCTCGGACACCTCCCCCTCAGTTCCAGCCGGTGGGCGGCGGCAGGTACACCCAGCCGCAGGGTTGCTTTGGCGGGCATCCAGCGAATACCGGATTCCACGGGCAACCATTCCGGTCCTAAAAGCCAGGAATAGAGGGTATTGCCGACATCGACGCGACTCGGCAACCGATCGACGTGGCGGCCTGACAACTGCCGCCGGTATCCCTCCGATACGTTCCGGAGGTGATCTCTTTCGAGAGAGTATACCACAACTTCATCGTGGGTGACCGCATGATGGAAAACAACGGGATCCAGTACGAACCGGCCCGGGCTGTCGCTCGTACCGGTAAGTACAGTTTCTGGAGTGAGATAGACGTCGGGAATATCCAGAGCTTCGAAGGCGGAATCGGCGAAAGAAAGGTCGTACAGCTCGGGATTGAGGCCCGCAATCGCGATCGATTCGCCCGGGTGGGTGCGGCGGGCGGCTTCAACGCCCAGCACGAGGGTGCGAACATCATCGGATCTCTGACGCCACCAGTGGGCAGCCGCCTGGGTGATAGGAACGACGGACGCCAGCCAAAGAATCGTCACTGCGGCGGCGAGAGTTCGCTGGAGCGGCGAGTTTCTGGCGAATTCGGCTGCGGCGC
Organism: Bryobacteraceae bacterium; assembly: GCA_035546955.1. Taxonomy (GTDB): domain Bacteria; phylum Acidobacteriota; class Terriglobia; order Bryobacterales; family Bryobacteraceae; genus BOG-234. The sequence goes on along the minus strand of DASZVV010000426.1, from coordinate 4,046 downwards.
CGGCGGCGAGTATCGCGATACCGATGGAGGGGATCACCAGATAGTAAGGAGTGCGGTGATCAGGGAGCGGCAGGAGCGGCGCGAGGGTGAGGGCAAACCAGGCGAGGCCAAAGAAGAGCTCGCGGCGCGCTTTCGAGGCCAGTACCACGCAGGCGACTAAACCGGAGGCGGAGACGATGAGGAGGAATACACCGAAACGATGGCTCATGCCGAAGCGGTAAACGGGTTCGGGGAGGAGTAGCCAGCGGCAATAGAGCGCAAGGGTTTTGAGGATCGCGGAATTGAAGTGCAGAGCATACGGTCCCGAGGCGGGGAGAGGCGCCAGGCAGCGATGCAGGGCAAAATATGCGGCGGATAGCGCAGCTAGCGGCGCAAGGTCGCGCAGAAGGCGGCGATCCGATTTCTGTACCGAAATGACCCAGGCGGCGGCAATGGCGGGATAGACGACGTTGATTTCGAGCGCGCCGAAGCCCAGAACGAAAACGGCGGCCTGGGCCCACCAGAACACGCGCCGGCCGGTTTCGATATAGCGGATCAACAGCGCGAGAGCGGACAGGAGAAACAGCGGGCACATCAGCTCGTTGTAGGCGGAGCTCCAGGTCAAAGGGGTGACGAGCGCGGTATTGGCGATCCAGAGAATCGGGGCGAGAACGGAAGCAAACCGGGAGAGCGTCAATCTTTTGACGATCCAGGCGATGAGGATGGCGTCGGCCGCGGCGGTGGTGAAGGCGGCGATGCGGAAAGGGAGCGGGTCGAGTCCGAACAGCGATTCCAGCAGGACGAAGAAGCCGCGCTCGCTCCAGGGGCGGATGGTGCCCTGAGCGGCGGGCGAGAAGAGCTCGTGGAGCAGATCGTGACGCCGGGCGATCAGGCGGGGCAGACTGAGCCAGGCAAAGTCATCGGCGCGGAACCAGGTGTGGAAAGCCTCGCGATAGAGCCAGAGCAGAAACGCGACCGGGAGCAGCCAGAGAGCGGCGTCCGGCACCCGGCGGAGCGCCGCGCGGAGAGGGGACATCAGTTCGAATCGAGAGAGGCCCCGGTGAGTATGACGCCGAGCTCGCGGCGGTCGGTGGGGCCGGGGGGCAGCGAGTTATCGAGCGAGAAGTCGATGGCGACGGTATCGCCGGTAAGCAGCGCCGCCGGGACGTCGGCCGTAAAGGTGTGGGCGCCGGGATCGACGTATTTCTCGGTCTTCAGGGTTTTGTCGCCGACGGCCGCGGTCAGGCTCTGGGAGTGGACCTGCTGGAGGATGGGGTCGGACGCGGTGAGATTGAGGGTAAGAATTGCGCCTTTCTGGGCCGCGCCGGGAGGGGTTTTGAGAGTGATAGTGAAGTTGCCGGCGGTCCAGCGCCACAGACCGGATTCGAGCTGGTAGACGCCCTTCGTCAGCTGCTCTTTCGCGCTCGGCGCATTCATTTTCAGCGAGGAAACGAGCGGCGCATTAGCCGCCTGCCCTTCGTCATTCTGCACTGCCTGATTGGCCTTTTTACCGCAGCCGGCGAGGAGAAGCACGGAGGCGGCGAGAAGCGTGAAGCAGCGGGATGGGAAGTTTGGACTCATGCGATTTTTTCTACCTGGACTAAACAACTATAGAATGTCGGGCCGCCCCCTTTGTCAGTGAGGCGCTGCGAGGTCAGCATGTTGATGCCGCGGCGGTCGGGCGCGAGGCGCGGCCAGCGCGTGGACCGGACGCAGACCACGCCTTCGCCCACGGTGGTTTCGACGCGCGCGCGAAGTTCGCATGCGCCCCGGTCATTGAAGACGCGGACCGTATCGTCCGGCGCGACGCCGCGTACGGCTGCGTCAGAGGGATGGAGCGTGACGCTGCCCTGGAGGTCGTCATTTTCCGGCCGCGAGGAGAACGTGGAGTTCACGTTGTTATCGCCCTTGGGTGAGATCAGCTCGAGCGGAAAGCGGCCGCGGAGCGATGCGTCGCCGTGGCGCGATTCCACGGGCGGCTGGTAATCGAGAGTTTCGGCGCGGAATTCGCATTTGCCCGACGGCGTGCCGAACCCGCCTTCGGCGAAAGGAAGAAACGGATCCGGGAAGCTGAGGCGGATGAAGTGCTCCCGGTCCAGCGCTTCGAGTGTGATGCCGCCGAGGAATGAATGTCCGCTCGAGAGCGCGGCGCGGATCATATCGTCATCGGAATCGCGGAAGCAGGGTTCGGTAAAACCCATGCGGGCGGCGAGAGCGCGGAAGATGTCCTGATTCGAGCGGGCTTCGCCAGGCGGTGGCAGTGCGGGCCGCGAGAGCTGGAGATAGTAATGGCCGTACGGGCGGTGAAGGTCCGTATTTTCGAGGAACGTAGTGGCGGGGAGGACTATGTCGGCAAAATCGGCGGTATCCGTTTGCAGTTGTTCGATGACGACAGTGAACAGATCTTCGCGCGCGAGACCGAGGCGAACGGCATTCTGATCCGGCGCGATGGCGGCGGGATTGGAGTTGAAGACGACCAGCGCGTGGACAGGAGGATCGTTTCGTTTCGTGAGCGCATCGCCCAATTCCGCCATGTTGACGATGCGGGAGGGGCGGCCAAGGGGAGAGCGCAGTTGCAGTTCCGGCATTTCGACAGCGTTCGAGTTGAACTGGAAAGCGTAGGAGGTGGAGAGCTGAACGCCGCCACCCACATCGCGCCAGGCGCCGGTGAGCGCGGGCAGAAGTGACACGAGCCGTACGGCCATGGCGCCGCGTTCGGAACGCTGGACGCCGTAATTCAGGCGGATGGCGGCGGGGCGGGTGGCGGCGTATTCGCGGGCGAGCTCGACGATGTCTGGCGCAGGAATGCCGGTTAATTGCGCGGCGCGATCGGGTGTCCATTCGCGGACGCGCTCTTTCAGTTCGGCGAAACCGAGGGTGTGGTGTTCGACGTAATCGCGGTCTTCGAGGCCTTCGTGAATGATGACGTGCATCATGGCGAGGGCGAGCGCGGCATCCGTTCCCGGATGGATAGCGAAATGGCGGTCGGCGAGACGGCCGGTGCGGTTTTGGTGCGGATCGATCGTGTAGAACTTCGCGCCATTGCGGCGCGCTTCCACAATGAAGGGCCAGAGATGGACGTTGGTGCCAAGGATGTTCGCGCCCCACGCGATGATGAGCTTCGCGTGGCGAAACTGCTCGGGCTCAATGCTGTAGCGATGGCCGAGCGCGTCATTCGTACCGGCCATTCCGGCGGTGGAACAGATGGTACGGTCCAGACGCGATGCGCCGAGGCGATGGAAGAAGCGGCGATCCATACCGCCGTAATTGAGCACGCCCATGTTGCCTGCGTAGCTGTAGGGGAGGATCGACTCGGGACCGCTGGCGGCGGAAATCTTCGCGAGGCGCGCGGAGATTTGGTCGAGTGCTTCCTCCCAGGAGATGCGGGCGAAGCGGCCTTCGCCTTTCGCGCCGATGCGGCGCATCGGGTGGAGAAGACGGGCGGGCGAGTATTCGTGTTCGAGATAGCGGGCCACTTTGCCGCAGAGAAAGCCGCGCGTCACGGGATGATCAGGGTTGCCGCGAAGGCGTTGAGCGCGGCCGGCATCATCGATATCGACGAGGATCGAACAGACGTCCGGGCAGTCGAGCGCGCAGACGGAATGGGCGGTGCGGCGCAAGTTCTACCATTATCCCGCGCTTGTTCAACACGGGTGCGAAGGGGTTGTGGCAGGATAGTAGTTCGTCACTTATGAAACTATCGACCTGGTCCGCCGTGCTTATTTTTTCATTAGCGGTGGCATATCCGGTGGCGGCGCAGTCCGTCACATCCAATGAAGGCCACCGCGAGTTCGGCGTATCGGTCGGTGAGTTGAGCAGCGGCGCGCCCAACGCGGCAGGCGGCAGTCTCAACCTGAACGCCGGTCTGGCAATTGAGTTGAGCTTCGCGCAGAAGATTCGCGAGCTGAGTTTCGGCGCGCTGTATTGGGAAGTGGATGGGCTGGAGGGGCCACTGCGGCGCGTTACGGGAACACCGATCAACGCGACCCACACAGTCCACAGCCTTTATGCAACGCCGGGGCTGCGGCTGCAGTTCGCTCCGAAGGAGCCGGTTTCGCCGTGGCTCG
>DASZVV010000425.1:0-3988 GCA_035546955.1 Bryobacteraceae bacterium | reverse complement strand
CGTTTCGCGCTTCCGGAGAATGAACAGGACAAGAAGTTTCACACCCTGAAGGTTAAGGTTGACCGTCCTCACGTGGAGGTCTACGCGCGGCAGGGTTATTTTGCCGGCGGGGAGCAGAAGCCCGCTGAAGACCTGATCACGTCGAAGATCGAAGGTGCCGCGCTGGAACAGAAGGCTGCGGGAGCCGCGGCACTGAAGGCCTGGGTGCAGCTTCCTTATTTTTATACCGGCGCGAATCGGGCGAGCGTGCATCTGGCGCTCCAGATGGAAGATCCGTCTGTGCCGAAGGGGCGGACGGAGATTGTGGTGATCGCGCTCCGTCCGGATGGCGCGGAGGCATCGCGCTTTGCGGATACGATTGCGGCGGATACTGGCGGGCAATATGAACACGCCTTCACTCTCGCGGCGGGAACGTACAAGCTGCGGATCACAGTGGGATCTGGCGCCTCCGTGGTCGGCGTGAAGGAGGTTCCGCTGGCGATTGCGCCCTGGAGCGCGGGTACCTTCGGAATGGGGCAGCTCGCGCTGAGCGTGGGAGCCCCCGAAGTTTCGGGTCCGCCGGAAACAGGGGCCCTCATCGCGGCCAACCGAAAATTCACGCCCATCGCTCATCCCGCCTTTCAGAAATCGGATCGCGTTTACCTCTACACGGAATTCGACGACGCAGCGAACTCCTCTGCCCTCACCATGCAATTCCGTGTGCTCGACGCTGCCACCGGCGCGATAAAATTCGATGGTCCAAAAGGAAACGTAGCTAGCTTCGTGAGGCCGGAAAATCCCGTGGTGCCGGTTGCAACCGTTGTGCCGTTCGCGCAGTTGACGCCGGGGGCGTACCGCTTGGAAGTGATCGCCGGGCATTCCGGAGCGGAGGAGACGCTGAGCCGTTCTGTGGATTTCGAGATACGTCCATGAAGAAACTGCTGGCTGTTTTGCTGATGAGTGCCGCGGCGCTGAGGGCGCAGGAAGTTTTCCGCGCGGAGTCGCGCGAGGTGGTGGTCGACGTGACGGTCACCGACGGCAAAGGCGTGCCGGTTCAGGGACTGACGAAGGACGATTTTTCGATTACGGATGAGGGGAAGCCGCGCACGATTTCGGGCTTCAGTACGGCGACGGATTTCAAGCCGATCTCGGGGCTGCCGACGCCGCTGCATCCGCCGGAGGCTGGTAGCGCGGGCGGAGGTCCGTCGGTCGTTGGTCATTCGACAGCGATCATTCTCGATGAGGTGAACAGTTATTTCGAGGATGCCGCGCAGGCGCGGAAGAATGTGCTGGATGTTATGGCGAAGGTTCCGGCGGATGAGCGGATTGCATTGTATGCGATTGTGCGCCATCAGGGTTTGCTGTTGCTGCAGGACTATACGACGGATCGGGATACGTTGCGACATGCGCTGGAGAAGCATCAACCGAGTGGGATGCGGCCCGGTATCGATCTTGACGAACCACCATTGGATTTGCGTACGCATACTCGCAAGGCACAGGATTTGGTTTGCGCGGACAAAATGGGGCTGAGCCCTGCTGAGGCGACGGGAGGTGATCAGAATCTGCCGCCATGGGGCAGTCCGCTGGTGAATTGCAGCGAACTGCTGGATGCATGGCAGCGGAATGCGGATGACGCCCGGCTTTCTCTGCAGACGCTCGCCGAGCAGCTTTCCCTGTTTCCCGGGCGAAAGAGCATTTTCTGGATTACCGAGGCATTCCCACGATGGCTGCTGCGGGGCGCTTACGAATCCGCATGGGACAAGACGTTTCACGCGCTGAACGAAGCGAATGCGGCGGTGAACACGATCGATACGCGCGGTCTCATTCCTTACGGCGAGCCGGCAACCGGCGCGATCTCCACGATGATCCAGATTGCGGAGAACACCGGCGGGAAAGCGTATTTCAACCGGAATGATATCGATGGAGCGCTTCAGGACGCAATTGCGGCGTCGCGCGTGATCTATACGCTGCGCTTCGCGATTCCGGATAGCGAGCGGGATAAGAGGTTTCATGTCCTGAAGGTGAAGGTGGATCGGCCGGGTGTGCAGGTGTATGCACGGCAGGGCTATTACGCGGGCGGGGAGGAGAAGCCCGATGACCTGATCACGCCGAAGATCGAAGGCGCAGCCCTTGAGGCGACCGTCGCGAACGCTACGGCTGTCACGCCACTGAAGGCATTCGTGGGGCTTCCCTATTTCTACACCGGCGCGAATCGGGCAAGCGTACACCTGGCGCTGCAGATGGCAGATCCTTCGATCCTGAAGGGGCAGACAGAGATTGTGGCGGTCGCGCTGCGCCCAGACGGCGCGGAGGCGTCCCGTTTCGCCGATACGATCGCACCGGATAGCGGCGGCCGCTACGAGCACGCGTTCACGCTGGCGGCGGGAACGTATAACCTGCGGATCACGGTGGGATCAGGCGCGTCAGTGATCGGCGTCAAGGAAGTCCCTCTGACGATTGCGCCGTGGAGCACAGGCACCTTCGGGATGGGGCAAATTGCCCTGAGCATCGGCGCACCGGCCGTCTCAGGCCCGCCGGAAACAGGGGCGCTCATTGCGGCGAACCGTGAATTCACGCCCGTGGCTCATCCCAGCTTTCAGAAATCGGATCGCGTTTACCTCTACACGGAATTCAACGACGCAGCGAACCCCTCCGCCCTCACCATGCAATTCCGCGTGCTCGATGCCGCCACCGGCGCGATAAAATTCGATGGTCCAAAAGGAAGCGTAGCCAGCTTCGTGAGGGCGGGGAATCCCGCGGTGCCGGTGGCGACGATTGTGCCGTTTGCGCAATTGACGCCTGGATCGTACCGGCTGGAAGTGGCCGCGGGCCACGCCGGAGCGGGGGAAACTCTGACCCGTTCGATCGATTTCGAGATTCGCCCATGAAGAAGATCTGCATTGCATTTCTGATGACGGCCTCCGCCCTCCACGCGCAGGGCGTCATCCGCGCAGAAGCGCGCGAAGTCCTGGTCGACGTCACGGTCACCGCGAAAGGCGACACCTCGAATCTCACGGCGAAGGATTTTTCCGTCTGGGAAGATGGAAAGCAGCAGAAGATTACGAGCGTGACCCGGGCAACCGCAGCCAGTGACGCCGCGCCAAAGCACTTCGTGATCTATCTGGATTTCAGCATGCTGCCGCTTCCGCGCCAGGCGGAGGCCGAAAGCGCTGCGCAGGGCTTTATCGATTCGATGGCCAGTCCGGACCGGTACATGGCAGTCGCAACCTTCGGAACGCGTGGACCTGTCGTGCTGCAGAATTTCACCAACGCGAAGGAACCGCTGATGAGAGCGGCAGCAGCGCCTGTGAATCCGGCGCCGCTCCAGGTGACGGCTAATTTCGTTGGAGCAACCGTTACGCCTGCCGCTGCACGGCGATTGGGAGAGTCGCTCGCGAGCCTGTGCGATTCTCTGCAGTCCGCCACTGGCCGTACATCGATTCTGCTTTTCACGGGCGCTGCGGTCTCGAGTACCGCCGAGCTGGAGTCGGTGGCCAAAGGCTGTAACAGCGCGAATGCCGCGCTCGACGTCATTGCGTGGGATGCATCCGTGGGAGTCGCGCCTCAAATCCGCGGCAACGCTTCGCCGGGGATCGCCATGCAAACACTTTCATCGGGCGCACTGGCGGAATATCTGGCGAAAGCGACTGGCGGACGCACGCTTCAGTTTTCTTCCAGACTGCCGGAGGAACTGGCATCGCTCGCGCGCGAGCAGGATGATGCCTATCGCCTGGCGTACGTGCCGCCGGAGTCGAAAGAAGGATCGTGCCACGAACTGAAGGTGGCGACCAGCCTGCACGGCGCCCAGTTGAGCGCACGAAAGGAATACTGCACGGAGAAGCAGGTCGATATCGTCGCGGGCAGGATTGCAGGGCAGGCGCTCGAAGCGAAAGCGGGCGCCGGGAATGTCGAGGCAACGATGGCGCTGCCCTGGTTCTACACAGGCGCGAACCGGGCAAGCGTTCATCTCACGGTGGACGTCATCCCCACCGGGATGAAATTCGAGAAA
>DASZVV010000424.1:0-10700 GCA_035546955.1 Bryobacteraceae bacterium | reverse complement strand
CCCGCAGCATCGGACGCGTGATTGCGACGCGCACAATAATAGCCGGCGTTTTCGTTCCGCTCCATCAATGACTGAACCACCGGTATGCTTGCAGGCTCCAGGACTTCATCAGCGTCCAGCACGAGAATCCACCGGCCGGCCGCCTGCGCAATCGTATGATTGCGGGCCGCGGCGAAATCCACTCGGTCAAACGGAAACGGAAGAACCCGCGCACCGTATTGCCGCGCGATTTCGATTGTGCGGTCCTTCGAGCCGGTATCCGCAACGATGAGTTCAGGAGCTAAAGCCTGAACCGAATCCAGACACTGCGCCAGATTGCGTTCTTCATCCCTCACAATCATGCAGAGGCTGAGTGGCGGCTGCATCTGCGTTTCAGGCGAGTGCCGGCGGATGGCGCTTGTGCCAGTCGGTCCGCTTTTGAAATTCCGCGGCCACGGCGAGCAGATTGTTTTCCCGGAAGGCCGGTCCCACCAGTTGCAGGCCCACGGGCAGCCCCGACGCAAAGCCGCACGGGAACGAAATCCCCGGCAGCCCGGCGATATTCGAGGCAGGAATCAGGTTGGTCATACCGGGCTTTGCCGGATGCTGCGTCTCGGGGCCCTCGTCGTCGAGCGGCTCACTGACTTTCGGCGCAATCTCGTAGCGCGAGGGCGCCAGGATGAGGTCTACGTTCACAAAAAGCTCGCGGAAGCTGCGCTGCACGAGCGAGCGGATGCGCATCGCCTTGAGGTATTGCGTTGCTGTAATGGCGAGCTTCGATTTCAGGCCTTCCGCCTGGCTGGGATCGGCAAGCTGATCCACCTGTCCGCTGGTAATCAGATCCTCGAAAACCGAAGCGCTCTCCGAGCCGATGATTGTGCTGATCAGCGCGTCCCAGGGATAATCCGGGAGCTCGATTTCCACCATCTGAACGCCGGTGTCTTTCATCGCTGCCATGGCGGCATCAAGCGCAGCCTGCATGGCAGGGTCGGCCCAATCGCGATCCACTGACGCGAAACCGACTTTCAGTTCCCGGAGCGGGCGCACGAACTCCGGCGCATAGTAGAAGCTCTTCCCCGCCGATCCCGGATCGCTGGAATCGCCGCCCGCAATCGCGGCGAGCACAAGCCCGCAATCTTCCGCTGTCCGGCACAACGGCCCGACCTTATCGAGCGTCCACGAGAGCGCCATCGCACCGTGGCGGCTCACCAGACCGTAAGTGGGCCGCAGTCCTGTCACACCGCAATAAGCCGCCGGTGTGATGATCGAACCTGAAGTCTCTGAGCCCAGCGCATAAGGAACCAGGCCAGCCGCCACTGCGATGCCGGGTCCGCTCGAAGAACCGCCCGCCCAACGAGTCACGTCCCACGGATTCAGAGCCGGACCGGTCAACGATGCCGCGGCGGTGCGGTAGCCGCCGCCACCGGCCAGCTCGATCATCGAGAGCTTGCCGATCAGAAGACCGCCGACATTGTCGAGTTTGTCGAGAACCGTCGCGGTGGTGTCGAGAACCTGATTCGCGTAGGGTTTCGCGCCCCATGTGGTGGGATATCCCGCAAGCGAGAGAAGATCCTTCGCGCCGAAGGGAATTCCCTGAAGAGGCCCGCGGAAGCGCTCTCGCTTCAGTTCGCCATCCACGTCTTTCGCGCGTTTCTGCGCAGTTTTCGCCAGGGGCAGCGCCAGCGCGTTGTACCGGGAACCGAGTGTTTCAAGGCGATCCCCGAATGCCTTCACGAGCTCGACAGCGGAGAACTCGCGCTTCTTCAGCCGGGCGTTCAGCTCCGTGATCGGCGCGAAGAAGACATCATCGTTCATGCTTTGAACTGGAAGGCGGGCTCAACCGTCATCGGGATAGCGAATTTCGCGAGAGCGGCTCCGTTGCGCTGAACGTTATCGCGCGCTTCCTGCGCGAAGTCTCGCGGTCCGGGCGGAGCCTGAGCAAGCGCTTTCGCCACCGCGGCGGAACCCACGGCAACCACCAATTCTCTGCGCGTCAGCTTCACTTCTTCTGCTCCGAATATTTAATCGAGAGCGCGTCCAGAGCGGCCGTTTCCATGGCGGCCCGCGGCGCCGATTCGCCCGTCCAGATCTCGAACTGGCGAATTGCCTGCTCGATAAACATTTTGACACCGGGAATGACGTGCAGGTTTTGAGCCCGCGCACGGCGGATCAGCTCGGTTTCGAGCGGATTGTAAACCAGATCGAAAACGATGTCGCCCGGAATCTTATCCAGAAACAGACAATCTTTCACGTTCGGCCACATTCCGACCGATGTCGCATTGATGACGATATCGAAGTGCTTCGAGCGCGCCTGCTCCATCGTCAGGTTGTCCGCCCCGAGTGTGCGGGCGAAGGCACGTACACGATCCGGATTGCGCCCCGTGATCGAAATTTTGGAACCGGCGTCCGAGAGCGCGCACGCCGCGCTGTGCGCCGCGCCGCCGTTCCCCGCAATCAAAACGGTGGCCTTGCTGAGGTCCGTCAATTTCGCCAGAGGACGCGCGACCGCTTCCGCATCCGTATTCGTGCCCCGCCATTTCCCCGCCCTGCGCCAGACCGTGTTGACGGCGCCAATGCGGCGCGCCAGCGAATCCACCTGATCGAGATACCGGATGATCCGCCGCTTATGCGGAATCGTGACGCTGAAGCCGGAAAGCGGCAGGTCTTCCGCAAATTGGAAAAAATCACGGAGCTGATTGGGATTGACGAGCAGCGGCACGTAGACCGCGTCGATCCGCTTCGACTGGAATGCGCGATTGTGTACCTGCGGCGAAACCGAGTGACCCACCGGGTCCGCGATGACCCCGTAAATCTTTGCGGCGCGCGTGAATTTGTCGATGCGGTAAAGAGATCTCAGCTGCCGCGCGTTCACCTGCCCGCTGGCCGTGCCCTGCGCGTGCGCCGGCGCTGCGTAGGTGAAGATCGTCCCGAAGGCGGGTGAAAGTACACGCGTGGGGAAGCCGATTTCGCCCATCGCGAGCGTGACCAGCGGAATCTTCGGACTCTGCCGGCTGGCCGCCAGGACGCGCCCGGTATCCGTCGGCTTGCGCGCCGTGCTTACCAGCTTGTAGACGTCCGCCGGGACCTTCCGCATCCGCTTCAGCACGGGGTCCAGCGGCGGCGTCGTTTCAAAGTGATGCCAGGAGATGATCAGATACGCTTTGGCCCGCAGTTCGCCACAGCGCGCCGCGGCCACCTCCGCCGTTTCGATCTCCACATCGACGGCCTTCGCGCCGTACTGGATCGCCAGATCGAGGATTCGAAGCTGCTCGTCGATGCTGCCGTTGAAACGGCCGTGATTCTGATGACGGCGGCAGGTCGCAAGAATCGTGCAGGTCGGATAGTCGTGCAGAAACGTGGCAATTGCCTCGGCGCCCTTGACCGGGTCCGGCAGGTAATCGATGCGGAATTCGAGAAAGCTTTCGCCGGCTTCCGCCTCGCGCCGCGCCTGTTCGAGGAGGCGGGGAACATCGGGCAGTCCAAGCGCGATGCAGATCCTCGGGAGGGCGCGCCGCTGAGCCATGTGGTTCACCAGAATAACATCCGGCGGTGGTTTCCCGCCCGCATCATCGATATGCGGGTTTCAGCCGGGAAGACGGAACCGGAGACAAGCTCGGAAATATCTTGCGTTTCACCTTTTGTTCGCCTAATATAGATGCAAATGGCACTGACCCGCAGGCAGAAGGACGTTCTGGACTTCATCGACAGCTATCAGGTGAAGAACGGCTACAACCCGAGCTACGAGGAAATCGCGCACGGGCTGAAGCTGTCGTCCATCGCGACCGTCCACAAACACATTTCCGCACTGGCCAAGAAGAACTACCTCTCGCGCGGCGCGAACCAGAGCCGTTCGGTGGAAGTCTCTCCGCGTTATGCACAGGAGAAAAACCGCGGGCGCTTCGAGGCCATGCTGGAGGTGCCGATTCACGGAAGTATCGCAGCCGGCGTGCCGGTGCAGGCTTTCGACACAGCGGACTCGCTGAGCTTCGCCGATTTCGTGGGGCGCAAAGAAACTTATGCGCTGCGCGTGCGCGGAAATTCGATGGTCGATGATCACATCTGCGATGGCGACATGATCCTCGTGGAAAGCACGCAGGACGCAAGCGATGGCCAGATCGTGGTCGCGCTGGTAGGCGGAAGCGAAACGACGCTCAAGCGGCTTTACCGCGAACCTGGTAACATAATCCGGCTGCAGCCCGCGAATGAGACGATGAGTCCCATCCGCGTTCCGGCAAGCCAGGTGGAAATTCGCGGCCGTCTGTTAGCGGTTTTGCGGAAATACTAGAAGCGATTACGCAGTCAGCAGGTATTCCTGCTCGGCGCGCAGCCAATCCTGCTCGTGGAAACCATGCTGGCGGCCACGGGCTTCCCAAAAGCTGTAGGCGAGCTTTGAGATTTCCTCGTGGGCGTTCATCACACGCACCGCGGCGACGGAAACAACCTTGTGCCTGGCGGCACGGACACGGGGCGTGGCGGACTTTACGGCAATTGCGGGTTTTTCGGTTTTCGGGGTCTTCGGTTTTGCGGCTCGCTTGGGTGTTGCGGCTGCAGTTTCAGTAGCGAGTTTCTTGCTGGGCATAATAACTGAAATTCCTATTATAAATGGTGATCAAGACATTTTCATGAAGAAACGTTTTATTCCACCCATAAGACAAACCGCCCTGCACACGGCGCTGTAGCGTGAACTGAGTGCGCTGGACGGGCTCGAAAAGCGCTATATTGAGAACGCTTGCGGTTTTTTCCGCTGATCCCGGCTCTGCTGTTGGGCGCGCCGCTCATGGCGTCGGTCCTCCAGGTGGATGTCACTGGAATTGTGCATCCTGTGACCGTCGAGATCATAACGGCCGCCATCGCGCAGGCACAGGCGGAGCATGACGACGCGTTGCTCGTCCGGCTCAGCACGCCCGGCGGACTCCTCGATTCCACTCGTGAAGTGATTGAACAGGTATTGCATTCGCCCGCACCGGTGCTGATGTGGGTGGGCCCGGCAGGAGCCCGTGCGGCATCGGCGGGCTTCTTTCTGCTCGAATCCGGCGATGTGGCCGCCATGGCGCCCGGAACGAACACGGGAGCATCCCATCCCGTATCTGGTTCAGGGGCGAATCTCGATTCGGTGATGAACGAGAAAGTCGAGAACGATACCGCGGCGCTTGTTCGAACGCTGGCGGCGCATCGGGGGCATAATGTGGACGCCGCGGAGAAGACAGTGCGCTCGAGCGTTTCCTACACAGAGACAGAAGCGCTCGATCAGCATCTGATCGATCTCATCGCCGCCACACCCGCGGCGCTGCTCGAGGAACTCAACGGCCGCGAGATCACGCGGTTCGACGGCCGCAAACAAACACTGCACTTTGTAAATGAAAACGTGGTTCTGTTCGAGCCCTCGCTCCGCCAGAAGATTCTTTCGGCGATTGCGGATCCGAATATCGCGCTGCTGCTTCTCGTACTGGGCGCGATCGGCGTGTACGCGGAGTTTTCCGTTCCCGGGGCTATTTTCCCGGGCGTGCTGGGAGCGATACTGCTTCTTCTCGGTTTCGCCGCGCTCGCAATGTTTCCGATCGGATGGCTGGGCGCGACCTTGTGCATCATGGGTCTCACCTTCTTCGTACTGGAAGCGAAATTCGCCACACATGGCATTCTCACAGCAGGCGGGGCGATCGCCCTGCTTCTGGGGGCGATGCTTCTGGTGGATACCAACGACCCCGCGCTGCGCGTGCGCTTCAGCATGGCGCTGGCGGTGACAATTCCCTTTGCCCTGATAACGAGTTTTCTGCTCTCGATCGCGGTGAGGGCACGGCGCAATAAAGTAGTTACCGGTATCGAAGCGATGCCGGGGCGATTCGGCATCGTGGTGGCGGAACTCAATCCGGCGGGCCGCGTCAGAGTTCAGGGAGAATATTGGGATGCGGTGGCAGAGGCGCGCATCGGCCTGAATGAACGCGTGAAGGTGACGGCCGTTGACGGCCTCACTCTTCATGTAGAGGCGGCGCCGGAGCCAAAAGAAGGAGAACTATGCCGGTAATCGTTGTGGTGCTGATCGTCGTGCTCTATCTGCTTTCGTCGATCAAAATTCTTTCCGAATACGAGCGCGGCGTGATTTTCCGGCTGGGGCGCCTGCTGCCGGAGGCGAAAGGTCCCGGCGTGATCCTCGTTTTCGCTCCACTGGACCGCATGGTTCGCGTTTCGCTCCGCGTCGACACGATCGAAGTGCCGCCGCAGGATGTGGTGACGCGCGATAACGTCAGCGTCAAAGTGAACGCCGTGATTTATTTTCGCGTGGTGGAGCCGCGGCTTGCCGTGGTCGAAGTTTCGAATTTCCTCTACGCGACCTCGCAGCTTGCCCAGACCACGCTGCGGAGCGTGCTGGGCGAGGTGGAACTCGATGAACTTCTGAGCAAACGCGAAGAGCTGAATATCCGGCTCCAGTCGATACTCGACCAGCACACGTCGCCATGGGGAGTAAAGGTTTCGATGGTGGAAGTGAAGCAGGTGGATCTGCCGGAGCAGATGATTCGTGCCCTGGCCCGGCAGGCGGAAGCAGAGCGAGAACGGCGCGCCAAGATCATCCACGCCGAAGGCGAATATTCAGCATCGGAAAAACTGTCCATGGCCGCCCACGTTATCCAGCAACAGCCGGCGGCGATTCAGCTGCGGTATCTGCAGACGCTTGTGGAGATCGGCGCCGAGAAAAATACGACAATCGTCTTCCCGCTGCCAGTGGATCTTCTGGCAGCATTTAATAAACTGATGAACAGTGCCTCTCAGAGCCTCGACAACAACGCGGAGAAGCCCCAAACGTAACGTATGAACGAAAACGGCAGCGATAGAGAACTGGTATTGGGCAATAAGCAGTTGCTTGCCATCTTTTTTGTGGCGGCTCTGCTGTGTGGCGTGTTTTTCGCCGTCGGGTATGTAGTGGGTGGCAATTCGGCGAAATCCTCAGCGTCGGCGGTGGCGGATTCGTCCAGCACACCGGCGGCCGAAGGCAAGCGTGATGAGGCCGCCGCAAACGCGCCAAACCCCGACGCGTTTGGCGGCAGCGGCGCGATGGGTGGATCCGGGGCTGCAATCTCCGATACCGCTGGCATGTCTGCCGCGCCCGAGCCGCAGATGTCGGACAACCCGGCGGCAGCGGGCTCTGCTCCTCCGCCAGCCGCAACCGCGCAGGCCGCTCCGGCGCCCGCACCACCGCCAACACGAACCGCGCCGGTCACGAAGCCTGCATCTCCTCCTGCCGCCGCGGCGGAGATTTCGCTCTCGACTCCGGAGAAGGGTTCCTCTTACGTTCAGGTGGCCGCGCAAACGCGGCCGCAGGCGGATGAGCTTGCGAAAACCCTTCGCGAGCGGGGCTACCCGACAATTTTGGCAGAAAGCTCCCAACCGAACCGCGTGGAAGTCCTTGTTGGGCCTTATTCCGGCGTTGCTCTCGCCGACGCGAAGCGAAAGCTCATCGATCTCGGGTTTGCCGGGGCGTTTGTGCACAAGCAGCAGTGACGCCGCTGATCCAGATCGATCCGCGGCGGCCGAGGCTGCCGGAATGGACGCGGCGCGGCGAAACGCATTTCGAATCGCTGAACACCCTCAAGCGTGAGTTGCGCGCGCGCAACCTGCACACGGTCTGTGAATCGGCGCGCTGTCCCAACATCCACGAATGCTTTCACCGCGGTGCGGCGACGTTCATGATTCTCGGCAATCTCTGCACGCGCGGCTGCGGGTTTTGTTCAGTGCCTAAAGGGAATCCGCGGATTCACGACATGCGGCTCGATCCGCACGAGCCGGCAAACGTCGCGCGCATGGCGGCCGAAATGAAGCTGCGGTATATCGTGATCACCAGCGTGAATCGCGACGATCTCGACGACGGCGGCTCCGTGCATTTCGCCGAAACCGTGCGGGAAGTGCGGCAGGCGCTGCCGTCGGCGCGCGTGGAAGTGCTGACGCCGGATTTCGACGGCAATCTGGACGCGGTGGCGCGCGTGCTCGACGCCGGACCTCACGTCTTCAACCACAACATGGAAACCATCCCGCGGCTTTACCGGCGTGTGCGTCCGCAGGCGGATTACCGGCAGTCGCTTGAGGTGCTGGAGTTCGCGCGGCACCATCGGCCAGAGGTCATGACGAAGTCGGGCTTTATGGTGGGGCTCGGAGAGACCCCGGAAGAAGTGGGGCAACTGCTCCGCGATCTGCGAGAGCACGACGTGGATGTCGCTACCATCGGCCAGTACCTGCAGCCGACGCGCCGCAATCTCCGGGTCGCGGAATACGTGACGCCGGAACGTTTCGATGAATACCGCGATCTGGGCCTGTCGCTGGGTTTCAGAATGGTTTTCAGCGGAGCGCTGGTCCGCAGTTCCTACATGGCGGATCTTGTCAACGAACAGGCAGCGCGCGCATGATCGTGAACTGGATTCTCGCGCTGGCATCGGCGGGGCTCCTCGTTCTGCTGTTCCCTCCCTTCAACCTTTACTGGCTTTCGCCGATTGCGCTGGCGCCCCTGCTGATCGCGTGCGCGCGTGAGGCGTCCTGGCGCTGGCGTTTCGGGTTCGGCTATGCGGCGGGCATTGTTTACTGGTTCGGAATCTGCCACTGGATCCAGTGGACGCTGGCACATCATGCCGCGATGGGAGACGGCCTCGCCTGGTTTCTTTTCGCGCTGTTCTGCCTCGCGAAAGCCCTGCAGATGGGCATTTTCGCCTCACTCTCCGGACTGCTGATCCGCAAATCCTACGCGGTACCCGCCATCGCCGCGCTCTGGGTCGCCATCGAGTGGACGCATTCGTATACGGGCTTCGAATGGCTGAATCTCGGCAATGCGGCGAGCGATCTTCCTCTACCGTTGCGGCTCGCGCCGTTCACTGGCGTTTGGGGGATCTCGTTTTCGCTGGCGATGATTGCGGTGGTCGTGGCGCTGATCGCCACGCGCGCGCAGCGGCATCCCGCGTTCTGGCTGGCGATCCTGCCCGCGCTGTACTTTCTGCCGGATGTTCCCCCTACGCAGCCTGGAACGGCTGGCGCCGTAGTGGTGCAGCCGAACATTGACGACGAAGCCATCTGGACAGCAGACCTGCTGCGGGATACCGAACGGCAGATGCGGCTGTTTTCGCTGTCAGTTGCCGGGCGAGAGGGCGAGACCTCGATCATCGTCTGGCCGGAAGTACCTGCGCCGTTCTACGAATCCGATCCCGATTTCATCAATCTGCTCTCCGGCATCGCGAGACAGGCGGATGCCGCGGTGCTCAGCGGCGTGGTAGCGCACGCCGGGAACCGCGGGCCGCCGCTCAATTCCGCGCTGCTTCTCAATTCGAGCGGCGCGGTGGTCAGCCGCTATGACAAGGTCAACCTCGTTCCCTTCGGCGAATTCGTGCCGTGGCCGTTCGGGCTGGTTACGCAAAAAGTTTCCACCGAGGCCGGCGATTTCACACCCGGCACAAAGGTCGTAGTGTCGCCCATTGACGGCCATAAGATCGGCACATTCATTTGCTATGAGTCCGTTTTCCCCAGCTACATACGGAAGTTTGCGGATTCAGGCGCGGAAGTGCTGTTCAATATTTCGAACGACAGCTGGTTCGGGAAAAGTGCGGCCCGTTATCAGCATCTGCTGATCGTGCGCATGCGAGCGGCGGAGAACCGGCGGTGGATTGTGCGTTCGACGAACGACGGCGTGAGCGGCGTCGTAGATCCCGCCGGCCGGGTAGTGCGAACCCTGCCGGAATTTGAAGAATCGTCGGCGCGCTTGCCCTACGGCTACGTTTCCGGCAAGACCTTCTACACACGGTTCGGCGACTGGTTTGTTCTGCTGTGCTGGCTGGGCGCGGCGGCGGCCGTTACGAGTGCCGTATTACCAGCACGTCGCCGTCTGTGACCATGTACTCTTTGCCTTCGAGTCGCAGCAGACCTTTATCGCGCAGGCCCGGATAGCCGCCAAACTCCACCAGCTGTTTCCAGTTGACGACCTCGGCGCGGATGAACTTCTTTTCAAAATCGGAGTGAATCGCGCCGGCAGCCTTCTGGGCGGTGCTGTTCATCGGGATGGTCCAGGCGCGGACTTCAGTTTCGCCCGCAGTCAGAAAGCTCATCAGGCCGAGCAGCCGGTAGGTGGCCTCGATGATACGCTGCAAGCCCGATTCCTTCAAGCCGTAGCTGGTGAGGTATTCGGCGGCGTCAGCGGGAGGCAGTTCCGCCAACTCGGCTTCAATCTTTCCACAAAACGCGGTGACGTCGGTCTGTGCCTTACCGGCAAAGGGTCCGGTGCGCCACTTCTCTTCGACTTCGTGCAGCCGGGCCGCGTCTTCTTCGCCGAGATTCAGCACCAGCAGCATCGGCTTCTGCGAGAGGAACTGGAAGCCGCGGATTGCTTTGTCCTCATCCTTGTCGAATTCCAGATTGCGCAGAGCGGTATCGCTTTCGAGTGCGGTTTTGCAGCGAATCAGGACCTCATATTCCTTGTCGAGATTCGGATCCTTGATCTTCTTACGATCTTTCTCCAGCCGCTCCAGCCGCTTTTCGACCACAACCAGATCGCTCAGAATCAGCTCGGTTTCAACATCGGCGAAATCACGTGCCGGATCGATGGTCTCGTGCTCGTGCGGCACGGTTTCGTCCCGAAACAACCGCAGAACCTGGGCGAACGCATCGACGACGCGCAGACTGGCGACATAAGCCGGATCGCGCAGCGTTTCTTTCGAAATTGACGGCGCATCAATGTACTCAACGGTCGCAAAGGT
>DASZVV010000423.1:0-4572 GCA_035546955.1 Bryobacteraceae bacterium | reverse complement strand
CTACACGCGCGCCGACGACGTGTTGCGTTTTCCGAATTTCTCCCAGCGGATCCACATGGTGGTGCGCTATGAAAATTACAAGCGGTTCGGCGCCGATACCAACATTACTTACGGCGACGCCGTTTCCTCAGACACCACGACGAAGAAGTAGTCTCTGCTAGGATCGTGAATTCATGCCCGACACGAAGATCACGATCAATAACAACGGTTCCATCCGCATCGAAGGCGAATTCGAGATTCTCGATCCCACCGGCAAGGCGTTCGGCCTCGCCGGCCGCAAGGTGATCGGCCTCTGCCGCTGCGGCATGTCGCAGAACAAGCCTTTCTGCGATGGCTCTCACCGGAACGGATTCTCAGACCCCGTGACCGCCCGCGATCTTCCCGCGCCGGTCCCCAAGCCTCAGGCCTGAGTCACGACAGCAGGATCGATTACAACCTGGGCGCGAAGTAACCCTTCCGGGCTCGCACCACAAGATCTTTCCGCGTCTTCACCTTCACCTGAATCGGATGGAAGAGCCCGTCCGTCTTCAGCGGATCCGGATGGTAGTAGATGTTGTACTGGTGCCGCAGTTCGTTCGCGATATTCTCGAACGACTGATCGAGATCCTCCACCTTGAACGGGAAGAAAGCCTGGCCGCCGGTCTCCTCGGTCAGATACTTCAGCACCTTGTCGCCATCGCTCTCGGCTCGCGTGATGTTGGTGGAAATCGCGTAGATCACCGTATCCGCCAACTGGGCCGCTTCGAGCGCCTGATCGCGCGTGTAGCGGCTCTGCGTATCTTCGCCGTCGCTGATAATGATCATGGCGCGCCGGAATTTCTCGCGCGGCTGGTCGAGCATCAGTTTTTGTTTGGCGGCGAAATAGATCCCGTCATAGAGCGCGGTTCCGCCGCCCGGCCGCATCGAGTTGATCCCTTCCTCGAGCTTTGTCATATCACTCGTCAGGTCGGCCTGTAGCTCCGGCGATGAATCGAAGCTCAGCAGCAGCATGCGGTCCTGCCGGGGGCGCATCACGTCGTTCATGAACCGGATCGCCGCCTGCTGCTCGAACCGGAACTCCGACCGGATGCTGTTGCTCGTATCGATCAGCAGCGCCAGCCGCAGCGGCAAATCGCTTTCCGCCGTGAACTGCTGGATGAACTGCGGCTTCTTGTTCTCGCTGACCTCGAAGTCGTTGACCGTGAGATCGGTCACAAACCGGCCCTTTTTGTCAGTTACCGTGAATAGAACATTTACGTCGGTAATGCCGGTGGTAAATTTCGTTTCCGGTGCGCTGGCTTCCGCTTCGCCAGGCGAAGGAGTCTTCTGGGCGAGCAGTGTCGCGCCGACGCCCAACGCCAGACACAGCGATGCCGCGCCCACAACCCTGCCCGAAAAATAACGCATACGGACTTATTCTACGTTAACGATGACACTCAAGGGTACGATCTCAAAAAGGCGGCAGAGCTTTCCCCTCCGGCTCCGGATACTTCTCATCCTCACCGCTCTTCTGGCCTCCCTCGGTCTGGCTCAGCAGGCGCCCACCCTGGCGTTTGAGTCCGCCACCGTGAAGCTTCATCCAATGACGCCGGGCACTTTTCTGCTCCGGAATTACGTCCATGGGCCGCCCTTTATCGTGCCCACCAGCAACAAATTCTCCGAGCGGGCCTACGTCATCGATCTCATCATGCAGGCGTACGGCGTGAGCGAATATCAGCTCCGCTACCTGCCCGCCTGGTGCCAGGCCCGGACAGGATATATTTACGACCTCGAAACAAAGGCGCCCGGTGATACCGTCCCCACGCCCGAACAGTTCGAGCGGATGATGCAGTCGATGCTCGCGGAACAGTTCAATCTGAAAGTTCACTGGGAAACGAAGGAAAAGGCGTCCGTCTACGCCCTCGTGCCGGATAAAAAAGGCCCGAAATTCAAAGAATTCCATCCGTCCGGCAAGCCGCAGATGACGGCGGAGAACACGCCATATGTGGGCACCACCATGTATGCTCTCGCGCACTTCCTCTCGCCGAACATGGATTTTCCCGTTATCGATGGCACTGGATTCGGAGACAAAGCCTTCGATTTCGACGTCGACGACCTGGCCGACTTTCGCGAACTCGATCGCGAGCAGGCGACCGACCCGGCCTCGGCGCAGGATTACCTGCGTTCCAACGTCCTGGGCATCCTCGGCCTGAAGATGGACATGCGGAAAATAACCATGCAGTTGCTGGACATCGACCACATCGACCAGCCGCCGATGAAGTGAGCTATCAGTCTCCCCCTCTGCCGTAAAAGCAGAGTATGCGACTGGCAGCGGGATTGACACTGGCCGCGATGCTGGCCTTTTCGCAAACCGCCCCGCACTTCGAAACGGCGTCTGTGAAATCGAATGTTTCCGGCGACCGGCGCCACGAACGTCCCGGCCCGAATCCTGATCCGCCAGGTCTACGGACTCATGTTCGAGGATTACCGCCTTGTCGGCGCACCCGCCTGGACAGCCGACGAGCGTTTCGACGTCATTGCGACGCTCCGGGAGCAGGCAACGCACAGCCAGATGCCCATGACGCCCCGGGCGCTCCTCGCGGATCGCTTTCAGTTCGTAGCCCACACGGAAATGCGCGACGCCCCCGCCGATGCGCTCGTTCTCGCGCGGAAAGACGGACGTCTCGGCCCGCAGCTATAACGCGCCGCAACCGAGTGCGATACGAATCCCTGCGAATCGCAGATCGGCGCCGCGATCAAAGGCCGCGGTCAGGGCATGGGCCAACTTGCCAAAAACCTGCTGCACTTCGCGGGAAGATCCATCGTCGATCACACCGGCCTGACCGGTCGCTTCGACTTCCACATCCAGGCCTCCGGGATCGCGGGCGCCGACAATATGCCCTCGATCTTCACTGCGATCCAGGAACAACTCGGCCTCAAACTCGAACCGATCCGCGCACCCGTCGAGTTCGTTGTGGTCGACCGCATCGATCGTCCCGGCGCGAACTGACCGG
The DNA here is from genome assembly GCA_035546955.1 of Bryobacteraceae bacterium. GTDB lineage: Bacteria > Acidobacteriota > Terriglobia > Bryobacterales > Bryobacteraceae > BOG-234. Next base: position 1,600 of record DASZVV010000423.1, on the reverse strand, counting down.
GCGTTCATTTTATATCGCGAAAGGTCCAGAAAATCAGCACACATTGGCGAAGATCCGGGATTTCGGGTGATGGTAAATATTTACTTAGCGAATCCGACGCCAATGAACTGCCCGACGCACGCGGACATACTTACATTCCTGCCCCTCGCCGCGGAACTGCTGCTGAAGGTGTGTAAGGATTTTAGGCGAAGCGAAGTTAGCTTGAAATAGCCCGCCCCAGCGCTCCTGATTCTGAATGTCGCTGCATTTCCCCGCGTCCCTTCCGAACGCCACATTTTAAGTTGAGAAGGAAGCAGTTAAATAAACCAGCGCTGAGCAAAATCAGGCTGGAAGGCTCCGGCATCGAGCTGAAGTCAGGGTAGACAAAACCCGTAGAGGATGTAAGAGCGGCATTGGGAGCAAGGATTCCAGCGGAGTTAAGGATTTCCACGCCGAGAAGGCGACTTGTTTCCGAGAAGTCCGCAGAAGCGGAACATGTGCTGCCCTGCGTGATGGTGCCACCGTTGCCGCAATTCGCATTTGTATTAAGTGCAATGATCAGACTAAGCGAAGTTCCCGAGTAGGCGACGCTCACTGCCTGAGTCGTGGCGACTACCTGGTTCCCAGAGAAAATGGAGCTATCGCCGATTATTCCGTTAATCTCAACGCTCATAAATTCAAGGGCTTCGCTATTTCCTGCATCGCCTACTATATTCAAAGAGAGAGTGCCGTCCACGGCGAATAAGAACGTTACGAATCCTGAGGTCGGCGCTCCGGTCAGCGTCGCGGAATCTGCGATGGTCGCGTCGGATGAAGCTTGACCGCCGGCAAAGGCGATCGAGTTCGTCCCGACACTTAAGATAGATTCCGACTCGGCGTGAAGACCGCCTGTGAGCGTGCCCTGAGCATACCCATATCCTACATATCCCAGCGCCCCATTATTGGCGGAACAAGACTGAGCGGCCGAATCATCGAGACTCGAGATGCACGAAGTTCCACCTTGCGGAATTATGTTTATTGTGGCCGCGAATCCGTTGAGCGGTGGTGTCGCAATCCAAATCGCTGCGAAGACCAAGACCGCAAACCTGCCCACGTGTGTATGTAAGCCACCGCCACTTAACTGCGATTCGGGCTTAAGAAATCGTAAGTTCACGTCATCATCTCCATTCGTCTCCGTGGCAGTTGGAGTCAATTAGGCACCAGAACGGCCTCCGATTTCAAAGATTATTTCGAGTTACGGGTTATAGTACTACTGCCCTCGCTTGCTGGGCCCCTCAGCAATTCCGGCAATCTGCTGCGAATCACATTTGCCAACTATTGACACATCATGAACCCGGAATCTTCTTTTGCAGTAAGTTGAACTACAATTCTTGATGAGGTATGGGCCCGGGCACTAATCCAGAATGCAATGACGAAGCTGTAAACACTGCCAGCATTGCGCCACCAGAAATTCCTGCTGAGTTTCGCCAGTTTCGCGTTGTCTCCCGACTAGGCGCTGGCGGAATGGGCACGGTGTATCGTGCCCACGATACTAAGCTGGGCCGTGACGTGGCGATCAAGATTCTGCCGCCGGAATTTGCCGGAAGTCCAGAGCGCCTTGCTCGCTTCCGTCAGGAAGCTC
>DASZVV010000422.1:0-26579 GCA_035546955.1 Bryobacteraceae bacterium | reverse complement strand
GACGGACTTCGTGCGCCGCTGCGCGATCATTGTGGGCAGCGAAGGGCGGGGGATCAGCAAGGAACTCTACGGTCTGGGCGAAGATGTGGCGATCCCGACCAGCGGAGTGGAATCGCTGAACGCGGCTGTGGCCACTTCCGTGCTTCTCTATGAAGCAAGCCGGCAGCGGCGGGACGCAGTGCGCGCCGAGGCACGGCGGGAACACGCTGTGTGAGTTTATTCGAATCCAATCCGTTGAGCCACGCCGGGTTGTCCGGCCCCGATTCGAAGCGTCCGCTGGCGGAGCGCATGCGGCCCACGACGCTCGACGATTACGCGGGCCAGGAGCATATTCTGGGTCCGGGCAAGCCGCTGCGATCGCAGATCGAGCGGGATCAACTGAGTTCGATCATCCTTTGGGGGCCGCCGGGGGCGGGGAAGACAACGCTCGCCCTGATTATTGCGCGCATGACGAAGAGCGAGTTTCTGCCATTCAGCGCGGTGCTTTCAGGGATCAAGGAAATCAAGACCGTGATGGCGGATGCCGAGCGCCTGCGAAAGCTGGGGCGCCGGACGATCGTTTTTATCGACGAAATTCACCGCTTCAACAAGGCGCAGCAGGATGCGTTTCTGCCCTATGTGGAACGCGGCGACATTATCCTGATTGGTGCAACGACGGAAAATCCTTCGTTCGAAATCAATGCGGCGCTGCTCTCGCGATCCCGCGTTTACATGCTGCGGGCGCTCACGGCGGAAGAGATCGTGCCGCTGCTGCGGCGGGCGCTCCCGCTGCTCGATCCGCCTGTAACGGCATCGGACGAGATTCTGGAGAAGATCGCGGCGGCATCGAATGGCGACGTGCGGTCGGCCTACAACGTGCTCGAAGCGGCGGCGTCCGCAAGTGAATCGGGAGCGATTGAAGACCGGGCTGTTACGGACGCGCTTGGCCGCAAGATTCTGCTCTACGACAAGGCCGGCGAAGAGCACTACAACCTGATCTCGGCGTTGCACAAATCCGTGCGTTCGAGCGCGCCCGATGCGGCACTCTACTGGCTGGCGCGCATGCTGGAAGCGGGCGAAGACCGCATGTACATAGCGCGGCGTGTAGTGCGGATGGCGATCGAGGATATTGGACTGGCCGACCCGCGGGCACTTGAGCAGTGTATTGCCATGCAGCAGGCGGTGCATTTTCTTGGCATTCCGGAAGGAGACCTGGCTTTGGCGCAGGCGGTGATCTATCTTTCGGTGGCGCCGAAATCGGACGCGGCCTACAAAGCGCTGGGCGAAGTGACGGAAGAAGTCCGGCGCGGCCGCGCCGAGCCGGTGCCCATGCATCTTCGCAATGCACCGACCAAAGCCATGAAGGAATGGGGTTACAGCGCGGGCTATCAGCACGCCCACAATTTCGAGGACGCCCTCAACGAGATGGAGTGCCTGCCCGAATCGCTGGCGGGCAAGCAGTGGTATCACCCGACGGGACGCGGCATCGAGAAGCGAATCCAGGAGCGTCTGGAAGAACTACGCGCCCGCCGAACTACTTCGTCAGAGCCTGAGCAATAGCTTTTTCGGCCAGCGGATTCATGACCTCATAGCCCTTCGCGGTGGGATGCAGGCCATCTTCGGTCATGTCGGATTTCAGGAATCCTCTGTCGTCCACGGTAACCGAATAATAGTCAAGATAGACGGCGTTATGCGCGGCAGCGTAGTTCCTGATCCACTGATTGAGCTGGAGGATCGTTGCGGGCGGACGCCCGAGCGTCATGGGCGGGCGATTCGGCATATCGCAGACGGGCGTTACGGACGCCATGATGACCTTGATACCCGCGCCGCGCGCCATCGTCTCCATGGCGGCGAGATTGTCTTCGATCGATTCGATTGAGACAGGCCCGAGATTGCCCGCAATATCGTTTGTTCCGCCGAAAATCAGGACAGCTTTGGGCTGGAGCGCGATCACGTCCGGATAGAAGCGGAGAACCATCTGCGCGGTCGTCTGGCCGCCGATGCCGCGGTTCAGATACGGCTTGCCCGGAAAGAACGGACCGAATCGCTGGGTGTTATGCATGTTGTCCGTAATGGAATCGCCCATGAAAACTACGCGCTGCTCACCGGGCGCGGGCGGTTTTACCGTGGCGTTTTCAGCCGCGTAACGGTGCAGATTGCCGTAGTCGTTCACGAGGGTCACTACCTGCCGAAGCGGCGGCGGAACCACTACGGCATTGGGCGGCGCCTGGGCGAGGGCGAGCAGAGGCATCAGCAGGACTAACGAAAATCGCATGTCCGCTATTGTAGCGGTGACGCGGAGAGCCCGGTCAGATCGCGAAGTATCCCGGTTTGCGGGAGTTTTTCGCTGCTGGCGGCGAAGGCAAGGATGTGCCAGGGTCCGGTCCAGGGTGTTTTCGCCTGGAAGGCGGCCTTTTGCTCGGGCACACCGCCGGGAAGATGAACGGTCATGGTGCCGGCATCGAAGCGTCGAAGTTCCGTTCGAGGGGCGCCGGGCATCTGTTCGTAGTAAATTCCGAGATAACCGCCTTCCTGCAGCGGAATGATGAACGGCAGCGTGGCCGTGGCAGGCAGAGTTTCGGACGCGCCGCCTGCCGGGCGAAACTGCGTCGTATCGTCGAGAATCGCGAGATCGAACAACAGCGCAGAGCGGGGGACAATGTACCGGAATGCGACGCCGTCATTCCAGACGCGGACTTCGAACTGGAGGCGGCGGCCGGTGGTGCTGGTCTGGAGGTAGTCGGCCCAGAGTCCGTTATAGTCCGGGCCGTGAATTGGTTTATCCGCGCTGAGCCCGACGTTCTCACCGAGCAGCGGTTCCTGAAAGAGAATGTCGAGCCCCAGGTAAGAGGTATCGAGCACCGGCTTGCCGTCGCGCCACACCGCGTAGGCGAGGCAATTCAGGATCGAGCCTTCGGGGAGCGCAGTAAAGAGGCGGAATTCCAGCTTGCCATCGGGCGATTTTACGGTACGGTCATCCGAGGCGTGCGCCGCCGGGCAGAGCAGAATGAACGTGAATAGAAAGAGGGCAGAGCAACGCAGTCCGCCCCCTTTCCGGAAGGTCAGGCCCAACTGAAGCCGGAGTCCGACAGCGGCAGCGAGCGTACGCGCACGCCGGACGCCGCGAAGATGGCATTCGTCAGGGCGGGCACAATCGGCGGAAGCGAGGGCTCGCCGAGACCGGTCGGCCGGTTATCCGAATTCAGGAAGTGCACCTGGATTTCCGGCGGTGACTGCGCCAGCCGCACCATGGTGTGCTGGTGGAAATTCGTCTGTTCCACGCGGCCCTTCTCGATGGTGATCTTCTGGCTCATGGCTTCGCTCAGACCGTCGATAATGCCGCCCTGGCAGATGTTTTCGGCGGCCCCGGGATTGATGATCTGGCTGCCGACATCGGCCGCCACCCAGACCTTCTGCACCTTTACTTTTTTGGCAGAATCCACGGCGACCTGCGCGACTTCCGCGAAGTAGCCCTGGTGGCTGAAGTGGAACGCAACCCCCATACCGCTGCCCCTGGGCAGGGAGGTCTTGCCCCAGTTTGATTTCTCCGCCACCATCTGCAGAACGCCACGCGCACGGGAAGCGTTGAAGCCCCCGCCGAATCCGCCGCCGCGCCCGTTGGTCTGAGCCAGTGCGGGGATTTCGGAATCGAGGAGTTCGAGCCGGAACTGCACCGGATCTTTGCCTGCCGCCAGCGCGAGTTCATCAAGGAATGAATGAATGACGAACGCAATCGCGTTGCTGCCGGGGGCGCGCAGCGCGCCGGTCCGAAGACCGAGCGGCATCGTCGAAATATGGAGCTGATAGTTCGGAACAAATTTTTGCGGGAATTCAGTTGCGCCGATGGTTCCGGTGACCGGAGTGGTTCCTTCCGCATAACCGACGAAATGATTCCGCCACGCAACGATCTTGCCCGATCCATCCAGTCCGGCTTTCAGATACTGGAATCCGCCGGGACGGTAGAAATCGTGCTGCATATCGTCTTCACGCGACCACAGCAGCTTGACCGGAACGCCGGCCTCTTTGGCGATCCACGCGGCTTCCACCATGTAGTCGTTCGTGAGGCGGCGTCCGAACCCGCCTCCGCCGCGGGTCATGTGGAGGATCACGTTTTCCTGCGGCATGCCGAGCGTCTGCGCAACGGACATGCGGCCCGGACCCGGCTGCTGGCTGTCAGTCCAGATTTCGACCCTGCCGTCGTGATAATGAGCAGTCGCGCCCTGCGGTTCGAGCGGTGCGTGAGAGATGAATGGATAAGCGTAAGCAGCTTCGACCACTTTCGAAGCGCCTTTGATTGCGCTGTCGAAATCGCCGTCGTTACGGCTGGTGGACATGGGCGGCTGTTTGCTCAGCTCGTCCGCCTTTTTCTTAAATTCCGTGCTGCTGCCGCCGGCGTTCGGGCCTTCGTTCCAGGTGACCTTCAGTGCCTGGCGCGCTTTCTGCGCGTACCACCAGGCATCGGCCAGAATGGCGACTCCGCTCACGAGATCGCCGGGGCGTCCGGTGATGGTGGTGAGCTCAGGCCGATCCACGACAAAAGCATTCCGGATGCCCGGCATCTTTTTGATTTCATCGAGATTGGCGCTCGCGACTTTCGCGCCGAGCACCGGGCCGCGTTCGAACACCGCGTACTGCATGTTCGGCAGCTTCATGTCGATCGTGAAGATCGGTTTGCCGGTGACGATCTCGGGAACGTCCGATCCCTTCTGGGTATGGCCGATGATCCTGTACTGCGAAGGATCTTTCAACTTGAGCGTGGAGAAGTCCGGAACGGGGAGAGCGGCGACCTTCGCCGCCAGCTGCCCGTAGCCAACGGACTTCCCACCGGACATCACCTGGCCGGAGGCTGTGGTGCAATCCTTATCGGAAATACCCCACGTCTGCGCTGCCGCGGTGATAAACATGGCGCGAGCCGCGGCGCCCACCTCCCGCATCGGCTGCCAGTTCGTCGGCGTCGCGGTGCTGCCGCCGGCGCTTTGCGCGTTGTACTTCGCGGGATCGAAATCGGTCTGTTCGATGCGAACGTTCTTCCAGTCGACATCGAGCTCGTCCGCAATCAGCATGGGCAGCATCGTCTTGACGCCCTGGCCGAGTTCCGGGTTCTTGGCCATGATGGTGACAGTGCCGTCGGCGGCGACCTTGATATAGTTCGCCGGCTCAGGCGGCCTCTGGGGCTGTCCGCCCCGGCCCTGGGCGAAGAGATCCTGTGCGCTGTCGAATCCAAAAACGACGGCTCCGCCGGCGGCGAGGCTGACCTTCAGGAAGAATCGGCGTCCCGGCAGCCGGGGAGTTTCGTTGGTCTTCATTAGCGGCCTCCCTCCTTCTGCGCGACAGTGGTGCGATGCGACGCAGCGAGTTCAGCCGCGCGATGTACGGCGGCACGAATGCGCATGTACGTTCCGCAGCGGCAGAGATTGCCGGTCATAGCGGTGTCAATATCTTTATCCGTGGGATGCGGCGTTTTCGCGAGGAGAGCGGCGGCAGACATCATCTGTCCCGCCTGGCAGTAGCCGCATTGCGGGACGTCGATTTCTTCCCACGCGACCTGCACCGGATGGGAGCCGTTGGCGGAAAGACCTTCCACCGTGGTGATGGGCTGATCCTTGACGCTCGACAGTGGAGTGAGGCAGGACCGGACCGGCTGTCCGCCCAGATGGACGGTGCACGCGCCGCACTGGCCGATTCCGCAACCATATTTGGTGCCGCGCATTTCCAGAACGTCACGCAGCGCCCAGAGCAGCGGCATATCGCCCGGCGCATCCACCGTGCTGGTATGTCCGTTCACGTTGAGTTTAAAGGCCATAGTTTCTCCAGACTTAACTCTCTTACGATACACCTCCGGAAGCCTGAAAAAGCAATGGACGGGGGCTGCATTCCCGGCCTTGTCTTGCAAGCGCGACGGCGACATCCAAACAAGTCATCGGACGGATTGGCGAGGGGCCCCCGGCGTTTCGGGCCGGAGGTAAAGTGAAGGAGCGCAGCGGTTCGCAGCCATCCAACAAGGGGCTGGCCGACTACTTCACAGGGACGGTGCGGATCGATCCGCTGTTCCAGTCCGCCGCGCCGGCGCGCGTCGTGTGCGCCAGCGTCACGTTTGAGCCGGGCGCGCGGACGGCGTGGCATTCCCATCCGCTCGGCCAGTCGCTCGTCGTTACTGCCGGATTCGGACGCGCCCAGCGGTGGGGCGGACCTGTGGAGGAAATACGTCCGGGCGACGTCATCTCATTCGCGCCCGGCGAGAAACACTGGCACGGAGCGTCGCCGGCCACTGCGATGACTCACCTCGCGATTCAGGAAGCGCTGGACGGGAAAACCGCGGACTGGATGGAGAAGGTCTCGGATGAGCAGTACGGCGGCTGACCGGCCTTAGAGCCGATTCCGGTTTCCGACGATCGTCACCTGCATATCCGGGCTACGCTCGATGATGCGCTCATCGAGCGGGGTCCCGAACAACTTCATCGTTCCCGCAGGTTTCGAATGCGAGAGAAAGATCTGTGTGACGCCGCGCTCGCGGGCGAAATGGACCACGGTGTCGGCAGGATCACCGTCCGGCTCGATCATCCGCGACTCGATGTGGAGATTGCGCGCGAACCCCAGGTGCCGGTCGACTGCCTCACCGTCACCGTCCTCTGCGATTCCCACCGCGATGCAATCGCCGTGCAGATAATCGGCCACGCGTTTCGCGCGGCGGATGACCGCAGCGCTCGAAGGGTCCCTCGTAACGAGGACGAGAATACGTTCGGGGCGTCCCGTGGCCTGCCGCGGAGGCTCGCCGGGATCGCCGTGGTGCGATTCGCTTTCGTGAGCCGTCTGGCGAATTGCCAGTTCGCGCAAAGCTACCAGCGTCGGCTCCTGAAAAAAATTTTCCAGAGCCTGCCGCGACTTTTCGGGTGAATACACAACGCCGCGCAATAGCCGGTTGATGAGCGCGCCGGGCGTGACGTCCACCAGTACCACTTCGTCCGCCTGCTTCATCACCCAATCGGGAATCGTTTCGCGTACCCGCACGCCGCTGATCTGCCAGACCTGGTCATTCAGACTTTCGAGGTGCTGGATGTTCATGGTTGTCAGAACGTCGATGCCGGCCGCGAGCAGCGCGTTCACGTCTTCCCAGCGCCTCGTTCTTGCCGATCCAGCTATGTTCGTATGCGGCAATTCGTCGACGATGCAGACTTCGGGGTGGCGGCGAAGGATGGCCTCGGTATCCATCTCCTCAAAAACGCAGCCGCGATATTCCACCTTGCGGCGCGGAATCGTTTCCAGACCTTCCGTGCGCGCGATCGTTTCCGCGCGGCCGTGGGGCTCAAAATATCCGATCACGATATCGCGGCCGGCGCGGCGCATTTCCTGCGCATCGCCCAGCATCTGATACGTTTTCCCCACGCCCGCCGCGTATCCGAGATAGATCTTCAGTCTCCCGTCCGGCATGTTCCTATTCTGGCGGATTTATTGGGGGAACACGCGGATGTCCATGCCTTCCATGCCGCGGATGAGCCTGCCGACGGGGCTGCCGGTCCAGCGATGCCACCAATGCGACTGGAGACCGTGGCCCATGAAAATCTGCGTCACGCCCCGCTCGCGCGCGAATTCGAGCAGCGCTTCGATGGGATCTTCGCCTTCCAGAATCTCGATATCCGCGCCCGCGTGCCGTGCCATCTCCAGATTGTCATTCAGTGTGATTTGCGCCGAAGCGCTGAGATCGGATTGCCGGACATGCGCCGCAATCAGTTCGCCGTGGAAGCGTTCGGCGATATGACGGCCGCTTTCAATCATTGCGCGCGCATTGCTCCGCGGCGTAAGGCAGATGAGGATGCGCTCCTGTGCTCCCGACGCCCCGGCGATGCCGTGGTGACGGAGATAGCCTTCGAGCTGCCGGTCGACGATATCCGCCGCAAGGAGGAGCGTAATTTCCCGCAGCTCGGCGAGATGAATCTGTTGGGGCGGCGAATCGACAACGACGATCTCATCCGCGCTGTAAAGAAATGCCTCGGGAACTGTGGAGTCAACGTGTTTTCCGGTGATCCGCTCAACGCGCGCGGCAAACTCCTCGACGTACTGAATGTTGACAGATCCGATGACGCCGATCCCCGCTGCCAGGATGTCACGGACGTCCTGCCAGCGGTAACGATTTACCGAGCCCGGCGGGTTAGTCCACGCGAGCGCATCCACCAGACAGATGCGCGGATGCCGCGCGAGAACGGCGCCCACGTCAATCGCACCGCCAGCAAGCTGCGGGATGACTTCGAGATCCATCGCGGGCGCGGCGGAGGCCTGCACGGCCGCGACGATCAGGTCCTGTCCTCGCGCGGCACGGCGGCAGCCCTCATCGAACATGCGGGACGACTTGCCGGCGCCTGAGGCATAGCCGAGAAATATCTTCAGCCGCCCGCGCGTTTCGCGCACTTCTTCGGCTTGGGCCTGCTCCAGGAGTTCTTCGGGTGTGAGGCGGCGGGTCATTGTTCCGGTCACGATGATTTCAGGACCATGCAAGGACGGCACAACGATCCCGCGACACCCAGCCGGACGCCACTCCGGGGCGGTTGCCAGACTGGCTCCATTCCACTTCGATCAGCATACTCTTGTCCCCCCAGCTTCAGGTTGAAAAAAACGGCATCAGGAAGTCATAGTGAAGGCATAAAAAGTTCAGGTGGATTGGGGCAGAGCAAAGCGATAGCCAACCCATGGCTCGGTCAGGAGATACTCCGGCTTCTCCGGGTTGGCTTCGATTTTGCGCCTTAACTGCCGGATGAAAACGCGCAGGTATTCCACCTGATCGCCGTAATCCGGACCCCAGATCGCCTGCAGCAACTCGCGATGCGGGATCGCGCGGTTGGGGTTCTGCACCAGGTAGCGCAGCAGATCGAATTCCTTCGGCGTGAGGTGAAGCTGCTGTCCTCCCGAGAGAACCTTGCGGGCGGGAAAATCGATTTCGACGCGGCCAAGGGTCATGGAACGCGGGCCGCCTTCGGGCGGGGCCGGCGAACGGCGCAGCACGGCGCGGATTCTCGCCAGCAACTCGGGCGAACCGAACGGCTTGGTGATGAAATCGTCCGCTCCGGCGTCGAGCGCGGTGACTTTGTCCTGCTCCGTATTGCGCACGGTTAGCACGATGATGGGAATTTCTGACGTTGCCCGCACTGTTCGGCAGGTCTCAAAGCCGCCATCGCCCGGCATGTTGAGATCGAGCAGCATCATGTCGTAATGGCTCGTCCGCAACTCGCGCTGTGCTTCTTCGCCCGTGCGCGCTTCGGCAACTTCATAGCCTTCACCGGAAAGCGTCATCTTCATGACTCGCCGGATTTGTGGATCGTCGTCCACAATCAGAACTTTTCCCAGACTCACTCGCCCTCCTTGGCGGGTTGAAGCTCCACAGAGAATACCGCGCCTTCTCCCGCCGCGCTCTCCACTCGTATCGTGCCGTGATGCGATTCGACAACCGCACGCGCGATCGCCAGCCCGAGGCCGGCGCCGGGAATCTGACCGCGATCCTGGCGGCCACGATAAAACTTATCGAAAATCCGCGCGGATTCCGCCGGCGGAACGCCTTTGCCGAAATCCCGGATTCGTATGGCGACATGGCCATCCACCGACGCGGCTGAAATCGCGATGGGCGAATCGGGCGGCGAGTACTTCGCCGCATTATCGAGCAGTTGCCGAAGCGCCAGTTCCATCATCTCGCGGTCGGCCATCACGCCGGGCAGGGAAGAGGGCACATCGATATCAATCTGGCGGCCGCGCAGCCGGTGGCTGGTCTTCGCGATCGCGGCTTCCAGCAACTCGGCCACTGCCGTCTGCTCGCGCTGCAGCCTCACCTGGCCGGCTTCGAAGCGCGCCATCTGGATAGCTTCGGTCACTAATCCGCCGAGCCGGTCCGCTTCTTCGTCCACCAGTTCGATATAGCCGCGCTGCAGGTCAGCCGTGGGGGGGCGGTCGGCCAGGAGCGCGGTGGTGGAAGCCTTAATCGTGGTGAGGGGCGTTTTGAATTCGTGCGCGATGGCGTCGAGTAGTGTGGACTTGAGTTCGTCGCTCTGCCGCGAGGCTTCGGCGCGCGCCGCGGCTTGCTGCGCTCTGGTGCGTTCGAGGCCGATCGCCGCGAGATTGGTGACGCTCTGCGCGCCGGATTCGGAAAGCACGACGCCGCTGATGCCGAGACTGCCGGCGGTACGCCCGCCGAGGCGCACGGGAGAAATCAGCAGATCGCCGTCCATCGCCAGCGTTGCGCCATCCGATGCGGCGGTGCGCAACCGCGCATCTTCAGCGGGAAACTCTTGTGCGCCGGCGCGATAAATTTCGTCTGAGGAACGGTCGTACAGCGCTACGGAGGTGGCCTCCAGCGTTTGGCTCATCTGGCTCACCATCTGCGGACCCACGGGCGCAGCAGGGTCGATCAGCAGAATCGCCCGGCTCAGCGAATAGAGCCGCTCGATCTCGCGCTCGCGTTCGCCGGCCTCGATCGCCTGCCGCCGCACGCGGGTGGAAAGCCGGCCCGCCGTGATCGAGGTAACGAGCAGAGCGACCATCGCAACCCAGTTTTCGGGATCTGCAATCGTGAACGTGCCGAGTGGAGGGAGAAAGAAAAAGTTGAAGCACAGCACGGCCACCAGCGAACCGGCAATGGCTTCGGCCAGACCCCAGCGCGTGGCGGCAAACAGGGCGATCACGAGATAAGCGAATCCGGCTGTTGCGGCATTGGCGGGAACAACGTAGCGAAGTACGAACGTGGAGGCGGCCACTCCGGCGCATACAACGGCAATTCGCAGCGCCGTCGTCGCAGCGCTCCCCGGACCGACCCTCGCGGCCTGGCTCATGTTGTACAGGGTAAACCCGCACGCGTCAGCGGCGCACAGTGATTCCGAAATACACCGCGCGCACGATGCCGATCAGCGGTCCCGGATCGCCGCCGTATTCCACGTGGGCGGGAGAAAAAAGATTGGTACCCACCAGCCGAAACTCCACGGTATTGTTCGGGCGCCATCCCGCAGAAACATCGCCCGTGGAATACGATTCGACCTTCTGATCCGGAATTGCGCTCACGAAGCGGTAGGTGAGTCCAAGGTCAAAGTTATGGGGGATCTGAAACGTGGAACGCGCGACGACGGTATGGGCCGGCGTGTCGCCTTCGAGCTGTCCGATGGTCGACACGTCAATGCTGCCCGGCTCATGGCGCGCATCCAACAGAGCAAGCGCGTAGGACGCCTGCACGCGCCACCAGGGTTTCAGATCCCAGAGTCCCGAGATTTCGCCACCTGTCGTGTTAGCGGCAATTCCGTTGCGGAAATAGAGCGGCAGGATCAGGTGTGCGGGCGTGGGCGAGGTTTCCACGATGATTGGCCCCTGCTCCACACTCAGCAGATCGTGATAGCGATCGTGGAAAAGCGAGAGATCGATGGAGCCATGTTTATTGAATGAATGCCGGACGCCGGTTTCGTAACCCAGCATGTCTTCCTGAGTGAAGCCACCATCGCCGACCAGCCGGATATAAAGCGGTATGGCGGAAACTGCCAGCGAGGTGAAATCGAAACCGTCCTCGATGCGTGACGCGCTGCGCACAGCGCGCGTCACCGCGGCCCATACCGTATTGCGATCGTCGGGCGTCCATGCCAGACGCGCGCTCGGCTGCGCGTTGAAGCCGCTGAAAGTCGTGTGTTCGAACTTGCTGCCGATCGTAAATGACAGGCGATCCGGCTTCAGAGCGACTTCATCCTGTGCGAAGGCGCTGAAGATGTCATAGGTCTGGCGGACCGGCGTGAAGTCCACCGTGGGCACGGTCTGAAAAAAATGGTCCGGGCTGATGCGCGCGCCCAGACCCCAGGTCACATCGTTTCGCGGCAGAGGCAGGTGGTGGACGAAATCCACATCGAGCGTGTTGCGGATTTCGCGGTAATTGAGCTCATGCCGGTCGGTCCGGTCCCAGTAAGCTTTCAACTGCACGTCACCGCCCGCGCGGAGGGTGCGCTGCCAGGAAGCCATCACGTTCTGGCCGTTGAACGTGCGGTAACCGTAGACCGCGGGATTGGCCGGCGGCGTGTAGGTGCTCACCTGAAGATCCTGGCCCGCCTCGCCGCCGTAGGCATCTCCGGAGATCGTGAGCTGGTCCGTGGCGTTGGGTTTCGAATCGATGCGGAAGCCGGTTTGCCCGCGGCGCCAGTCATCAAAATTCCGGCCGTCCGGATGTTCTTCGGGCGCGTCGGAGAAGCCCTTACCGTAAATACGGTAACTCAGCTTGTCATTACCGCCGCCGTAACGCCAGTCGAGTTCGCCCTGATCCATGCTGCCGGTACCGACGTTGACCAGCATGCCGTGGGTGTCGCGCGCGTTCTTCGTAATAATATTGATGACGCCATCCACCGCGTTCGATCCCCAGATGGTGCCGCCCGGTCCGCGGATGACTTCGATGCGGTCGATATCTTCGATCATCACGTCCTGCATATCCCAGTAGACGCCCGCGAAGAGGGGTGTGTAGACCGAGCGGCCGTCGATCAGCACGAGCACGGACTTCGAGAGCTTGCCCTCAAATCCGCGAATCCCGATCGCCCATTCGCTCGAATCGATCTGGGCGACCTCAACGCCCGGAATAAGCCGGAGCAGATCGGGGATGGTGCGAAGTCCGGACTGGTGAATCTGGTCGCTGGTCAGAACACTGATCGCGGCGGGCGTGCGGAAGGCGGAGGTTGGCTCTTTATTGACCGAGGTGATTTCGATCTGGGAAAGTTGTTCGAGGCTCATCTCCTTGAGGGAAGCTACGCTGGCAGCATCCGGAGTCTGTGCGGCAGCGGATACGGCAATCGCCAGGAGTATGAGACGCCACGGTTTGCCTGTGCTGATAGTGACGCTCCTTTGGGCCATTGAGGTTTGATCCGAGTTCCGGAGGAGTGTTACACAAATATTTTTCCCCCTTCGGAGGATCAGGGAAGATTGCGACCGGATGTAGTAACGGTAAACCGGCCGTGTTTCACACCTTTAGTAGCGATGAGCTTGTTAGCCAGACTGCTCACCTGCGATGACTTGCCCCGTACCAGAATGACTTCCAGACAGTTATCGTGGTCAAGGTGCACATGTGTAGTGGAAATGATCGCCGTGAAATGGCGGTGCTGCAGATCCGTAAGGCGTTCCGGGAGCAGGCGAACGTGGTGATCGTAAATGAGGGTCACGGTCCCGAACACCTCGGCATCCGGGGCGGAGGCGGTCTCGGTCACCAGTTCGTTACGGATCAGATCACGCACGGCTTCGGAGCGATTGGCATAGTCTCGCCGTGCGATCAGCTTGTCAAATTCCTTCAGCAGGCCTTCGGGCAGAGCGATACCGGCACGGGCGAGTTTGGTCATTTCTTCACTTTATTATGGGATGCCTGGTAGCACTAAAAAATCAATCGTGTTACCTTATTTCCAAATCAGTAGTACGTTTTTTACTTTTGTGTTACCTGCAAGGAGCCATGTCCCGACGTCCACTCGCCATCACCTCCATTCTGTTCGCAACCGTATGGTGCGCGTGGGCTGCCGATGTGTTCGTATCCGGGACTGTCGTGGACGTCTCCGGCGCGGCGGTCGCTGGAGCCAGCGTGCAGGTTCAAAGCGTTAACGGCGCCCGGCTGACAGCCGTCCGGTCGGATACGGATGGTTCCTTTACGATTCCCAGTCTGCCGGTGGGCGAGTACCGTCTCGTTGTATCCCGGGCCGCCTTTGAAACCAGAGAAGTTCCCCTTACTGTCGGGGCCGCATCTCCGGCCCCGCTGCGCATTTCGCTCAATCTGGCGGCGGTAAACGCTTCGGTCAGTGTGCAGGGCCGTGAGGACGACCTTACCGGAATCGCCGATTCCGCCACCCAGGGTACGGTGGGGGCAAACGAGATTCAGGACCGCCCGATACTTCGCTCGGGAGAAGTTCTGGAGACAGTTCCAGGCGTCATCATCACGCAGCATGCCGGAGGCGGCAAGGCCAACCAGTATTTTCTTCGCGGCTTTAATCTCGATCACGGCACAGATTTCGCCGTTTTCATCGATGATATGCCGCTGAATCTGCCGTCGCACGCGCACGGAGAGGGGTATGCGGACATGAACACCGTCATCCCGGAATTGGTGCAGCGGGTGAATTTCGAGAAAGGCCCCTACTACGCCGACGTCGGCAATTACGGCTCGGCTGGATCGGCCCATCTGGAATTCTTTAAAACGCTCCCGCGGAATTTCTTCCAGGTGGAAGGTGGCATGTACGGCTATGGGCGGGCGGTATTCGGCGTTTCGGAAAAGATCGGGTCGGGGACTTTGCTGGTTGGCGGAGAGGTGTCACACGATGACGGGCCCTGGAATCATCCGGACAATTACCTGAAATCGAATGGCATTGTGACGTACAGCAATGGTGACGACGCCAACGGTTTCAGCATTACGGCGCGCAGCTATCACGGTACCTGGAATTCCAGCGATCAGATTGCCGCGAACGCCGTGCCCCAGGTTGGTTTCTTTGGAACGCTGAATCCCACTGACGGCGGCAATTCGGGGCGTTACAGCCTGCAGACGGAATGGCATCGACAGCGCGCCAATTCCATCACAAAGATTACCCTCTACGGATTTCACTACGATCTCGACCTGTTCTCCGATTTCACTTATTATCTGACCGATCCGGTTCACGGCGATCAGTTCGAGCAGCAGGACAAGCGCTGGGTGGCCGGGCTCGACGCGCACCACACGATCATCAGCCAGTGGTTTGGCCGAAACGTAGAAAATACGTTCGGCGTTCAGGTCCGCAACGATTGGGTCCTGAACGGTCTTTTCCAGACGGAAAACCGCGAGCGAGTGGAAAAGACCGATGCCGGCACGGGCACGACTTTGCCCTCAACGACTCAGGAGGATCGTTTTACAGACACTGAGACGGGCATTTATGTGGAAAACAAAATCGAGTGGGGAGACAAGTTCCGCACGGTCGCGGCTGTACGGGGCGATGCGGATTACGTTGACGTCACCAGCCTCGTCACTCCGGCCAATTCCGGCACGGCCGGCAAATTCCTGCCGAGCCCGAAACTAAGTCTGATCTTCGGCCCGTGGTCAAAAACCGAGTTCTACGTACAGGGCGGATTCAGCTTCCACAGCAATGACGCGCGCGGCGCGACGCAAACGGTGCAGCCGGTTTCGGACGAGAATCCCTACCCCAACACGCCGGCTTCGGGGATTCCGCTTCTGATTCCGACCAAAGGCACGGAAGTCGGCGTGCGCACTTCTGCCCTGCCGCATCTCCAAACCACTTTTTCGCTCTGGTATCTCCGCAGCGCCTCCGAACTGCAGCAGAGCGGCGATACCGGAGGTACGGTTCCGTCGGCGCAGCCGAGCAACCGCTATGGCGTCGAATGGGCGAACTACTACACGCCGCTGGAACATCTGGCTCTCGATTTCGACATTGCGGATTCCAGAGCGTTTTTTACCGCTGTCGACGAAGATGACGCCGCACCCGGCAGCCCAGGCGGCAAACGGGTACCCGAAGCGGTCGGGCTGGTCGTCTCATCCGGGGTTACGCTGCATGACTACAAACGCTGGACGACCAGTTTGCGCCTGCGCGCCTTTGGCCCGCGCGATCTCACATCGGATGGGATTTATCGTTCCAGTGCGACGGTCTTGCTGAATGCGGAAGTCAGATACAAAGTCAGCGAAAAATGGAGTGTTTTCGCGGAATTGCTGAATCTCCTGAATCGCAGCGATCACGACATTGATTATGCGTACGAATCGCAAATCTCTCCTGCGTCGGACCCGGGGTTCACAGATGTTTTCCACCCAGTGGAACCGATTCAACTGCGATTCGGCATCCGAAGAACCTTTTAAGAGTGGATTGTCAGGTTTTTTGACAAATGTAGTAATCCACACCAGTACTGGTTTGGGCCACTACCGGGGCTATCTGGTGAAACCCCGTGTTATCTTTGTCGTAGAAAGCCACATGAGCCGCGCTGTAATTGTTTCTGGGATCGGTGTGGCTTTTGCCACGCTCCTCGCCGGTCAGGCCCTGTTCCAGAAGCCGGTAAAAGTCCTGGGCGATCCCGATTTCATTGGCACTGCCGCCAATCCAGGCGCGTATGCCACAGTCGGCCCCAATTGGGTGGAAGGCAAGGAACTCAACGCGCCTGCCGGAGTTGCCCTCGATAATTCCGTTACGCCGCCGATTCTCTATATTGCCGATTCGGGTAACAATCGTGTTCTCGGCTACCGCTACTCCACACAGCTCATTCCGGGAGCGCCGGCCGACATCATTATTGGCCAGGTGGATCGGTTCAGCAATCAGGCGCAGAATCCCGCCAATGGCGGCCGCCAGACCGGACTCAATAATCCGACCGGTCTTGCCGTGGATGCCAACGGCAATCTCTATGTGGCAGATACGGGCAACAATCGAATTCTTCGGTATCCACAGCCATTCAACTCGGCGAACGCGAATGAGTTCCCAACGCTCTGGATTGGGCAGAAGTCACTCGCCACCAGTACCGCCAATCTGAACGGTCTGAGCGCATCAACGCTCAACACGAGCCAGAGTGGCGCCGGCCGAACCGGGATTGCGTTCGATCCTTCCGGCAATCTCTGGGTGGCGGACACCGGCAACAACCGCGCGCTGCGATTCCCCGCCGCGGCGCTGGCGGCCGGCTCGTCGTTCCCCGCCGCCGATATGGTGATCGGCCAGGCAGCATTCAACACCTCCGCGCAAGGGCAGGGAGCCGCCGCTCTCACCGGTCTCGGCTTACCAAACGGAATTTCTGTCAGCAGTTCCGGCAGCCTTTTTATCACAGACCAGTTTTTCCGGGTTCTGGTTTTCTCCGCGCCTCTCAGCACTGGAATGGCGGCCAGTAATATCATCGGCGGCAGCAGTGCGACTACACCCACCGCGAATTCGTTGAGTAATCCGACCGGTGTGGTTTCGGTGACCTCAGGTCTCGTGGTTGCCGATGCGGGTAACAACCGGCTGACAGTTTATGCCTCACCGGGAACTTCATCGGCGGCAACGGCGGTAATCGGTCAGAATTCCTTCAGCGACAACTCCGTCAACAAAGGCGGCGGTGACGCATCCGCCAGTTCCTTCCACACTCCTTCCGATGTTGCCTCCGGCAACCAGGAACTGTACGTCGCGGACAGTAACAACAATCGTGTCCTGGTATTCACGCTCAGTCCGGCGGGCGTGGGCGCCTCCGCCACACGCGTCATCGGCCAACTCGATTTTCCTTATACGGGAGCCAATCTTGTCGATGGAAAGGGCTTCTCATTCGCCAACGGCTTTCCCGCCGGCGCGGTGCTCGATAACAGCGTGGCGCCGGCGCGGCTTTACGTGCCCGATACATTCAATAATCGAATCCTCGGCTTCAGCGATTTCACGCATCTGCAGGATGGGCAGCCGGCCGACATCGTCATTGGCCAGCCGGATTTCTATCGCTCCGTCATCAACTATCCTTCCGGCGACGCCTCCGCTCCCAACTCGTCCGGCCTCTATCAGCCGACCGCTCTCACAGTGGACTCGGCGGGCAACCTCTATGTGACCGATTCCGGCAACGGCCGCGTTCTGCGCTTTCCCGCCCCGTTCGCTTCCGGCAAAACCGCACTCGAAGACGCAGACCTCGTGTTGGGCCAGAGCTCCTTCACTTCCGATATCACGGACCCGACCTCGGTTACGCTGGGCACGCCGGTCGGGATCGCCCTGACTGCCGACGGTTTTGACGCGACGAAAACGAACACAGGATGGCTGGTTGTCGCAGACGCGGAGCAGAACCGAGTCGTCCTTTTTAAGAAGCCGTTTGTCTCCGGGATGAGCATGAGCGTGGTGCTGGGCCAGCCCGGCTTTACCTCGTCCACAGCCAGCAGCACGTCGCGAGGGTTGAGTTCGCCGCGTGCGGTCGCGGTCGATCCGCAGGAACATGTGCTGGTTGCGGACACCACGAATGCGCGAGTCGAGGTTTTCGATCAGGCGGCGAATCTCGGGACTGGCGCGGCGGCCCTCATCAGCCTCACGGGCGTTTTCAGCGCTCCTGTGTCGGTATCGGCCGGGCCTTCGGGAGATTTCTGGGTGGCCGACAGCACTGCCGGCCGAATGATCCACTATCCGTCAGTGGCGAATCTGCCGCAGGTGAACAATGCGGCGGATGCCGCGGTGTCAATGGTTTCCCCGCACTCTGTATTCGTGGATAAAGCGAACAACGTTGTTGCAACGGATGGCATCAATCGCGTTCTCTACTTCGTGCCGCAGATCAATCTGACCAATGCGGCTTCCTACAGCACTCGCGAGCTTTCTGCCGGAACCGTGGCGGCGCTGTTCCCCACAGTAGCCGCGGATCCGATCGCGAACGGAACGGACACTGCGCCTGCGAGCCAGTTCCCGCTTCCCACGACTCTGGCCGATACTCAGATCACCGTCAACGGGACGCCGGTCCCGCTGCTCTATGTTTCGCCCGCGCAGGACAATATCGTGCTTCCGCAAAATCTGGTGGAGAATGGAAGCGCCGATCTTCTGGCGGTCCGCGCCTCTACGGGACAGATTATTGCCGGCGCCGAACTCGAGCTGGCTCCTTCGTCGCCGGGCCTTTTTACCGCGGATGCCAGCGGTGCCGGGCAGATTCTTGCGGTGAATCTGCCGGACGGCTCCGTCAACAGCACAACACATCCGGTGATTCGCGGAAATTACGTGATTCTCTACGGCACAGGCGTGGGGCCGGTGCCCAATCCTCCCGCAGATGGAATGCCCGCCACCGGGCAATCCGCGTCTGATTTGCCGACGGTGCTGATTGCAGCGTCAACAGGAAGTGGCACGTCCACCCTGATTCCCGCGACTGTCACGTATTCCGGACTGGCGCCGGGTTTCGCCGGTCTGTGGCAGATCAACGTGCAGATCCCGATGAACGCGCAGTCCGGCAACAACGTCGTGATCAAGGTCTACGAAAAGGACCGGCCGAATCTGGACCAGACGAGCAGCCTCAACACGACACTCGCCATCAATTGACGCGAACGCTCACTTTCGTCCGATGAACCGCAGCCGGAAGTTCAGCGCGCGCCCCTGTCCGCGCTGATACGTCAGGTAGGCGGGCGAATTGTAGTCGCTGTTCACCACGTTGGGGTTGGAGCGCGCCAGAATATTGACGGCTCCTACCCGGAATGCCCAGAGATATCCGCGGAATGGGAAGCGCCGTTCGGCGGCCAGGTTCACGGAGAAGAAATCCGGAAAGCGCCGCGAATCGGGAAGGCCTTCGAGATAACCGTTCTCCGTCGTGGAGTTGAATGCGAAGCCGGTGTGGTATTCGGTGAGCAACTGCAGATCGGTATCGCCCACTACGCGTTGCAGGATGCCGGGGAACCACTTCTTTTCGATGGGCGCCCACCCCCACATCAGGAGGCGATTCGGAGCGTCCCACGGTTGCGGTCCACCCGCCTGCGGAGTGAGAAGCGGGTTTTCGATCGTATACGGAATCACCGCGTTCGAGCGGGCTGAGGAGCGTGTGTAACTGGCGGCCCACTGGTACTTCGCCCGGAAAGTGCGGCGCAGAGTGACTTCAGCGGCGCGATACGATTCGTGCCCTGAATTATTCGCGATGTATTCATTCAGGATGGGCGAAATCAGGTACTGATCGAAAGCCAGACCGCGGCTGCCCTGCCGCGATATCAGATCCACGCGCGCCAGAAAGCCATGCGGGAGTGCCGTCTCCCCTCCCACGCTGGCGAGGGTGAATCGCGGTGTTCGTAAATTATGCGGATTCACGCTGTAGATGGATTGCATCGGCGCCGACGGCGGGGCGAATGTTCCGGCCGGGGGGTAGAACGTCGTGAGGCTGCTCTGATCTTCGCCGAGAGCAAGCAGAGAGAGAGGGATCTCGTCGTAGTAGACGCCCCAGCCGGCGGAGAATTTCGCTGCCGCTTTTTTCCATGGAGTCCAGGAGACGGCAGCGCGCGGCGCGGGCGGCGTGGCTCCCGTCAGTCTGTTCCACTGCGTCCGGAAACCGGCGTCGATCGTGATTCGGGCGCCTGGCGTCCAGTGGTCGGTCGCATAAGTGTAGACCTCCAGATTGCCGGTGAGCTGCCTGCCGCTGCCCTCGAAATCGATCAGGCGGACAGGCAGATCATTCGGGCCCACCACGCTGAGCGCGTGGCGGACTACCGTTTGGTCCAGGTTGCTGTTTTCGACATCGCTCCCCGCCCGGAACTGATGTGTGCCGCCCCAGATACGCGCCTGGTGAAAGGCGGCGTTCAGCAGGAATTCCTGACGTGTGGAATGCGTCGTCTGGTCACGAAAATAATTTCCGGAGGAGCCGAACGGCGTCAGCAGATAAGCGCTCGTTCCGAGGGGTGACGTACGGATGTATTCGTCAGTATCGGCGAAGCCGGTCTCGATCAGGTTGCCGTTGACGACGAACTGATCTTTCAGCGTGCCGACGGTCAAAGCATTACGTCCGTTTACGGTGGTCTCCGCCGGGTTCAGCACCGAGAGGCCATTTCGGAAGGACTCGCCGCGATTGTAGAGAACGCCCCCGGTCAGCGTCTGCCAGTCCGAGAGATTCCACTGCACGCGCGTCAGATCGCTGCCCGTGAAACTCGACGTGCGATTCTGCCCGGGAGGAAGGCCCTGAACCGTGCTGGCGACGTAGAACGGATCGAGCGCGGTGTGGATCCAGGCTTTGCCCTTTTTTATCGGACCTGAAACCATCAATCGAGGCGACCAGTGGTTTACATACAAACCACTATCGCTGCCGATCGACGGGATGGGATTGGTGGCTCCGAAGCGCCAGCGGTCGTCGCCCATTTCTGTCTGGATGTCTATCGCTCCGGCCGAACCTTTCGTTTCGGCCGGCATGCGGTCCGCGCTCCATTCGACCGATTGCACCGTGTCGACATCGACGCGCGCGGTCAGCCCCCCGCTCGCGACGTTCGAAACGTCAAAGCCATCAAGGCGGTAGCTCGTTTCGTTCGGAGTGCCGCCATTAAAATGCACCACGCCGCTGTTGTCCTGGATGGCGCCCGGCATCAGGGGCAGCGCGCGGCGATAATCCTGGGAAGCCGCGTATGGCAGGTTGAGAATCGTCTGGCCGTCGAGTCTCTTCACCTCTGTGGTGGCGTCGGGGTCGACGACGGGCGGAGAATACGAGACGTTCATCGATTCGGCGAGTTCGCGCAGGTGCGTCAGATGGATCTCGAGAGGCGCGGCCGGGTCGAGGTGCGTCTCGGGGTTCATCAGCAGGAAGAAACCTTCGCGTTCCACGCGCAGGCTGTAGTCCCCCGCGGCGGGCACTTCGATCCGGTAAACGCCGGATGCGTCGCTTGTACCCGATGCGCTGGCGCCCTGCGCCGAGACGGTTATGCGCGCGCCCGCCACGGGATTGCCCGTCTCGTCCACGACGTTGCCGCTCACCGTAACGGCGAAGGCCGCGGCCGTGGACATCGAAAGCGCGATGGCAAGAGCGGCGATTCCGCGCGGGTACATCGGACCGGTCCTAACTTCTCATACGAAGGATAAGATAAAGTCCGCTCAGCGAAAAGAGCGTATTGGGCGCCCATGCGGCGACTTCCGGCCCCAGATAACCGACGTTCCCCATCTGTTCGAACAAAGTGCCAATCCCGAGGTAAGCAATCGCAAGGCCGATGCTGACGCCGACGCCGGCCATCGCCCCCCGGTTTCCTACCAGGAATCCGAACGGCACCGAAATCAGCGCCATGGTGAGGGCAAAGAGCGGCATCGCGAATTTTTTGTAGTATTGCACCTGGAGAGTCAGTGTATCGAAACCCGCCTGGTTCAGATCTTTGATGTACTGGCCGAGATCCGCGTAGTTCATCTGCAGGTCCTGTTTCACTTCTTTCGAAAAGGCGTCCGGGGTCTCGGTGATTTCGGGAAAGCTGGTGGCGGTGAATGTGGCCACGCGGCATTCGAGGGAGCGCGTGGGACACATATCAACCACCTGACCCTGTTCGAAAATCCAGGCGTTCACATCGGGCGCCCAGTGCGCACTTTTTGCATTGATCTGGCGCGTTAATTGCCAGGTCTTCGGGTCAATCTCGTAGACCCAGGGTTCCGCCATCACGTTGTGATCGAAATCGAAGTGGCGGAAGTAGAAAACGTGATCGTCGTGAAAGACCCATTGACGATCGGGCCGGTTATAGGTTTGTGCCGGGCGGCCTTTGATCTCGTTCCGAAGCGCGTTCTGGATTTGATTGGCGCGGGGAATCCAGGATAAATCAGCCGCGAACGCCGCCACACTGATCACGCCGCTCATCAGAATCACCGGAATGCCAAGCCGGCGCACGCTGATGCCGCACGCCTTGAACGCGGTCACTTCATTGTTCTTGGTCATGATGCCGAACGTGACCAGAACCGCCAGCAGGACGCCGAACGGGAGCATCCGGTAAATCAATTCCGGAGTCAGGTAAAGGTGATAGCGAATGGCATGCGACATCGGAATATTGTTCTTCACGATATCGCCGAGCAGCTCAAAAAAATTGTAGATCTGGGTCATCGCGACAAAGGCCGCGATCCACAGCAGAAAATAGAAAAGAAATCCGGCAAGAACGTACTGATCCGTGATGCGGAACAGGGTCACGTGGATCAGGGAACGGCGGCCGGATTCCGTTGGCTCCTTCGGGCTGCTCGCACGGGTTGCGAGTGAAGTGACCCAGCGAGTGATCTCGCCGCCCAGCCCGCCGAGAATATCGCGATCTCCAGGCGCCTCCATGCGGGCAATCAGAATGATACCCGCCACGCCAAAAACGATATTCGGCAGCCAGGACGCCATGACGGGACTCAGCGTATGCGATTTCTGCGCCGTATGGGTGAGCGAAATGAAAGCCAGGTAGTAGCAGCAGAAACAGAGGAAGATCGCCCACACATAGCCGGAGGAACGTCCTCCGCGTTTCGACGATGTGCCGAGCGGAATCCCCACCATCGCCAGCATGATGCACGCTATTGGAAGGGCCAGGCGCCGGTTAAGTTCCAGCGAAGCGTCAATCCAGTCCTGGCTGCCCCGCGCTGCGCCCCGGATGAAGTGGCGAAGTTCGGGCGTGAGCATATCCTGGTATGCTTTGGCAGTCTGCTCGCGCGGGGGCGCTTCATCGAGCGCCATATCGCCTGTGGGGGCCAGGGTGTGGATCCCCTGCTCGCCCTTCTGTTCATCCATCGACGATTCATGCGTGCTCTCGCCGGACATATGCAACTGGATCCGGCTGTGCGCCTGGTCGGGGGAAACCACTGCTTCTCGTGCAAGCGTAATCACGGGACCAGCCGGTTGCCCGCCGCCATGCGCGGATTTTCGCGTAGCGGGCGGGGAGGTATCGGCAATGATGATGCGCTGCCAGAGAGCGGGACCGGTGCCGGAACTTACGTTATCCACATAGAGCACCGTATTGTCGTTCGTGAACTGCTCCTGGAAAATGCGCGGCGGCACATTGGCGGTGATTTCCTCCGCCGCGATCTTGTTGCGAAGCCTGTACTCCTGGCGGATCGCGAGGGGGTTCAGCCAGAGCGATGTGGCCCCGGAGATCCCGGCGACGATTGTGGCGAACAGGAGAACCGGCGTGACGACGGTGCGGGTGGAGACGCCGGTGGAGCGCATCGCCACCATCTCGTTATCACCGGACATTCGGCCTAGGCCGATAAGGATTCCCACCAGCATGCCGAACGGAATGCTCAGCAGCAGCATGGGAAGTAACTGGAGCCCGATCAGTTCGAACGCGACGTTGGCGCGCTTTGTGCGCACCAGAATCTCAAACAGGGGTCCCGCGCCCTGCAGGAAGATGACAAAGGTTGCGATGACAATCGCAAGCAACGCCCCGGCCAGTATTTCCCGAAAGACGTAGCGGCCGAGAATCCTCATTTTTGCGTCAGCAGCGGCGAGGAGACCACGGGGAGCTTGGGAAGTTCGTCTTCCATCTTCGTCAGCTCCAGATCGTCAATCAGCAGCGAGGGCGCTTCCACAGTCACCGCCGCCGTGTATCCGCCGCCGCCGACTTCCGCGAAAGGAGCGCCGTTTTCAAGATAGTCCAGCCGGTTTTCGTCATCTCCCGCGGCGAGAGTATCTTTCATGGAACGCGCATTGACGCTGCGCAGCCTGACCCCGCGAATTTGCTCCTCATGTCCGTCAAGGAACAACTTATATACGTAGAGCGGCATCGCCACCGGACGTCCACCGCCGCTGTTGCCCATCAGGCGGCGCATTTCCTCGCCCACTGCGGTCGAGGGGAAATCCATCTTCTTAATCACGATGGCGTACTTCAGGCCGCGCTGCTCACAGAGATCGATCATCTTCTTTTTTAGATCGGAGATCGAACTCGTCTCGTGAGCAGTGACGATCAGATTCGTGGGCGCAGTCGCGCCGCCCAGCAGAGAATGGCCGTTCGACTCGCTGTATCCGCGCACCGGCGTCCGGGTGCGGTAGAAATCCTTCAGCACGCCCTTCTGCACCAGCGCCATCGGATGCGGGATGACGCCTTCATCATCCACCTCGGTATGGCCGAAAAGGTTCAGAGTGGGGTCGTCGACCACATCAAACATTTCGGGCATGATGCGGACACCGCGACGCCCTTCGAGTTCTGTCGGATTCGACGCCTGCGCACCCACTGGTTTCCGCGTGATGTGCAGATTGTTCCCCAAAATCTCCGCGAGCAGCTGCGGACCGGCCACGCCTTCAAACAGGATCGGTCCGGAATAATCTTCGCCCAGCGGCGCGGCGGCCAGTTTGGTCACGCCGTCCGCCACGGATTTCGCGGCAGCGGTCAACTCGGCTTCGGACGGCATCTTCGTCAGATCGTTCGTATAGAACAGCGCGGCGTCGCGCATGATCATGCCGTCCGGCGCCTGCGCGGAAGCGCGGATCTGGAACTGGCCTTCGCTCTGCGGCAGCCGGATGGCGGCGCCTTCGGAATCTACGTAGCGGTGAATGGAATCGATCGCGCTGTAGTCCGCGACCGATGCCCGGAGATTCGGATATTGGTCAAACACGGCCGAAACGTGCCGAGTGCGCTCAGACCACGCCTTAGCGTCGAACTGAATCAGCGGACGGTCTTTGAGAATCGTGTTCGGTTTTGCCGCGTCGAAATCCGGGAGTTCATCGTTTACCGTGACGCTGCGCAGCATGGCCCGCTTGCGCGCAATCGCATCGAGCGAAGACTTATAGGCAGCATCGGTCTCCAGCCAGAGGTAATCGCGGATCACGTCCGGGCTGTTATCGAGCGGAAAACCGCCAAGCCCATAAGAAGGACCGCGGCCACCGCCAACGAAGTCTGTCTGATCGAATTTATAGTCGCCCACGCGGAGCTGCAGTTCGGGATAGCGGAAGGGCTCGGAGGAAACCCCGAGCAGGGCCCCCATTGTTGCGGTTGCTCCCCACTCGTGACCGGTTTCAATCGTGTAGCTGATGTAGTACGGTTTATCCAGCTGCTTCAGCGAAAGCGTCATCGAGCGGCTGAGCTCGGTCTTCATCGCTTCGAAGATCGGGTCCTCGGCGCCGTTCTGGGCACCCCACACCACCGCTCCCGCGCAGAGAACGCCGGCAAGGATGCCGAAAAACTTACGGCTCATCGATTCGCCCCCGTGCCGGAGCCAGGCATGGCTGCGGAGGAGAGCGGCGAGGGCAGCAGCGGCAGCAGGTCCTGCCCCTGCTGCTTCTTCTCTACTTCGATTTCTGAAATCAGGATCGAGGGCGAAACGGCCGAGACCGGCACGCTGCCCGATTCAGCACCGCAGAAACCGTTGAAAACTTCCGGCTTGTCGCCTGTGGCCAGAATCTTGGCAAAGCTCGCCAGCGGCGTTCCCACGATATCCGCGCCGCGGATCAGCTCATCCGGCCGGCCATCCGGACACACCTTGTAAACGATAACGGGCACCACGGAGAACGCCTGCAGTCCGCCGCGCTGCGTTGTGGTGAAACCGTTCGTAATGTTGTCGAAGAAGATGCCGTAGGGCTTGCCCTGGCGCTTGATCTCATCGATCAGCATCTTGCGCAATTCCGCATCGGAAACCGCTTTCGAGCTCGAAACAATCAGATTGCTCTGGCGCGAAACCACTTCGCGGCCCGGCTGGCGTCGCCCATGCCCATTGGAATGATCGAAACCCTGAATGGGCGAGCGCGACATCAGAAAGTTCTTCAGCACACCGTTCTCAACCGAAACCACGGGACGTGCTTTCACGCCTTCGTCGTCATATTCGTAGTAGCCGTTCAGATCCACACCCGCGATATTCTTCCGCGTCGGATCGAATGTGACGGTGAGGAAATCCGGCAGAATTTTCTGGCCCACTTTCTCGGTAAAGGTCTGGCCTTCGCTTTCGTCCTTCTGGCGATGTCCCTCAATGCGGTGGCCGAAAATTTCGTGGAAGAACACGCCGGCGGCGCGGCCCGAGAGAATCGCGGGGCCCACAAACGGTTCGGCAACGGGCGCCTTCAGCAGATCCTCCACGTGCGTCGCAACCTTTTTAATAGCCTCATGCACGCGCGCTTCGTTGGGCAGCCCGTTCATGTCAAAAGCTTCAAAAGAATCGAAGTCGGCAACGTCCATGCCGTCCTTCGCTTTCGCGCTGGCGGAAATAATGATGCGCGCATAGCCCCGGCCCTGATCGACCTTCGTCCCCTCGGTGTTCACGAAATACCGGTTATCCTGCTGAATCGAAATCGAGACCGTGGAT
>DASZVV010000421.1:0-7739 GCA_035546955.1 Bryobacteraceae bacterium | reverse complement strand
GGAAAAACATATCAGGGTTCGTGGCACAGAAGGACGTCCTTTGACAGATCCTCTCATCATAGCGGGAATGTAAAGATTTTCACCGCGTGTTGATCGAAATATAAGTATCTTCACGCCTGATCAGGCAGGTTATTTTGCCTGAGGCTGAGGTTTAGTGACCGCGTTATGGTGTTTGTTTCGTTTGTCTTTTGATTCGGGTCCCATGACGGATGGCGATTATATTACAAATGTCGACCTGATGGTTCGTCAGCCCACACGTTCCCCGGAAGCCATCCCCGGCTTCATAGTTCATGTGCAGGCAGTCTCCAGTGGACCGCGCGGCCAACCCGGGCTGGAAATCCAGACTAACCGCTGGAATAACAACTGTTTAGCGACCCACGGATCGATCCTGGCAGCGGATATCGCCAGCTTCTGGACCGCGTTTGCTGCAGCGGTCGTCATTCGGCACGTTTTTGGAGGCCAGTTCCTGCTGGTGGATTATCTGCGTTTTGTCCCCCTTCTGCCCGGGTTTGCGGTGGTCTATCTGGCTGTGGGGCTGTATCCGGGGGTTGGGATCCACCCCGTTCGGGAGCTCCGGGGTATCTTCTACGCGAATTCCGTGGTGTATCTGATGATGATGGCCGGGACGTTCCTCTCGAAGACCGGTATCCTGTTCTCCCGGCTGGCCTTTACCGGTGCCTGGGCGCTCAGTATCCTGCTGGTGATTCTGTTCCGGAACCTGGTGCGGAGCGGGTTGGCGCGGAAGAAGTGGTGGGGGATTCCCGTGGTGCTGTTTGGAGCGGGACGAGAGGGACGCCGGGTGGTGGATCTGCTTGCCGCACAACCATCGCTCGGGCTCAAGGTGGCAGTGGTCCTGGATGACGATCCGGGTTCACTTGCCCTGGCGCCTCTCATGGCGGATCAGTATGGGCTGAGTTATGCGATTGTTGCGATGCCGGGCGCTGCGCCCGAGAGGCTGCGGGAAATCCTGCGGCGATACGCGCACCGGTTCCGGCATTTTCTGTTGATTCCGAATGTGGCGGATCTCGGGATCCTATGGGTTTCGACGCGGGATCTGGGCGGCGTGCCGGGACTGGAGATGTCGCAGAATCTGCTGCACGCCGGACCGCGGATGGCCAAGCGGGCGGCGGATCTGGTGTTTTCGCTGATTGCCGCGGTTTTGCTGACGCCGGTTCTGCTGGCTCTTGCGGTGCTGGTGCGAATGAGCTCGCACGGACCGGCGTTTTATTCGCAGCCGCGGATCGGAAGGGACCGGCGGGTGTTTCACGCGTGGAAGTTTCGCACGATGACGCCGGATGCCGAACTGGTTCTCGAACGGTATTTTGAGCGCAATCCGGCGGCTCGGGCCGAATGGCGGATGAATCGCAAGCTGCGCGACGATCCGCGGGTGACGCCGCTGGGCCGCTTTCTGCGCCAATTCAGCCTGGACGAACTGCCGCAGCTTTGGAATGTTTTTCGCGGGCAGATGAGCCTTGCGGGTCCGCGTCCGATTGCGGCTGACGAGCTGGTGCGCTACGGCGACGGAATCGAGCTCTACACGAAAGTGCTGCCGGGAATCACCGGGCTGTGGCAGGTTTCGGGGCGCAACGATACCACGTACGATGAGCGCGTGCGTCTGGACGAATATTACGTGCGGAACTGGTCCATCTGGATGGATTTGTGGATTCTGGGGCGGACGATGCGGTGCCTGATTACGCGGCGCGGCGCATATTGAGAGAACAGACGCAGCGGCGGCAGATGGAATTTGTGGCGATATCGAGCCGATCGCGGAAGGCAATGGCCTGGGGACCGTTGAGGACATCGCGCAGGGTGACGCCGCTCGTCAGCCGTCCTATTGGCGGCTGAAAGAAGCAGGGGCGAACGGCGCCCTCGGCTTCGATGACAGCGGAAATCCAGGGGGCATTGCAGACGGGAGATTCGAATTCGCCGCGGAAGTGAT
Organism: Bryobacteraceae bacterium; assembly: GCA_035546955.1. Classification (GTDB taxonomy): domain Bacteria; phylum Acidobacteriota; class Terriglobia; order Bryobacterales; family Bryobacteraceae; genus BOG-234. The sequence continues at coordinate 5,800 of DASZVV010000421.1, read as the reverse complement.
TCGCGATGCGGCGGAGCTTCGCGGGAGTTTCCGCGATGAAGCCGCCGCATTCGCCGCTGGCGATCAGGCGTTCGATTTCATCGGAGAGGAGCGCGGGATCAGGATTCAGGTCAGGCGCCGCGCCGGGCTGGCGATTGAAGGCGTCCGAGGTGAGGTCGGCGGCGAGGTATGAGATGGAATTCAGATGAAGGCGGCGCGCTGTGCGCCAGGTATCGAGAAGCGAGTCGGCGTTTTCGCGCTGCACGGTGCACCGCCCGGCGATGGGAAATTCGGGGCAGGTTGCGCGGATGCGTTCAATGCCGGCGCGGAGATGATCGAAGGCGCGGTCGATGCGGCGGATGCGGTCGTGAACCGCGGGGGGACCGTCGAGCGAGACGATCAGGTCGCTGAAGTCTTCGGCGATGCGGGCAGCGTGGCGTTCGAGCAGGAGCCCGCTGCTGAGGAGGGTGAGGCGGATATGGCGATCGCGCAGGGGTGAGCAGAGAGCGTGGAGATCGGAATGCATGAGAGCCTCTCCGCCGGTGAATACGACCCATTCGACCCCGAGGGATTCGATGCTTTCGAGCTGAGCTTCGAGTTGCGCGGGAGAGATCTCCTGGACAGTATCGCGCTTCCAGATGTCGCACATGACGCAGCGGCAATTGCACCGGTTATGAGGGTTGAGGACGAGGATGGGGAGTTTATCGATCATGAGGCAATACGTTTCCCGGCGAGCGTGAAGGACGGGCCGAGCGCCGCGCTGGCTTCGCGGGCGAGAGCGGCGACATCGGCATCGACGTAGAAGGTGCCGCGGTCTTCGACGTCGATTCGATTGAGTGAGGTTCGTGATGCGAGGCCGCCGGCGAGAAGGCGAATGCGGCCTTCGACAATGACCATGGACGGCTGGAGGTCGAGCAGCGCTTCAGCCGGAGTCTGTCCACAATCTTCGAGAGCGATGAGGTCGGCAATGGCGCCGTCGCGAATCTGGCCTTCCTCACTGACCAGACGAAGAATTGAGGCAGCAACGGTAGTCACCATGCGGTAAAGGCGTTCGGGGTGGATGCCGAGCGAATGGGCGGTGCGGAGCTCATCGGCCAGGTCGGCATGGGAGGTGAGGGCAGAGTCGGTGCCGAGGGCGATCGGGATGCCGGAGTGGAGAACTTCGTGCGCCAGCGTGCGGCCGTAGATCGAGAGATTAGAGCCGGGGCACCACACGATGGAGCAGCGGCGCTCACGCAGAATCTCGATTTCACGACGCCCCGCAGCGAGGGCGTGGACGAGCACGGTGCGTGGGCCGAGAATGCCAAGTTCGTTGAGACGATCGATCTCCGAGGCGGCCTTTGCATCGGTGCCTTCAGAAGCGTGGAGGATGAACGGCCAATCCGAAGGCGTGACGCCGTACCGCGCGGCGAGATCGGGGCTGAAATCGAGCGAATGGGCCCAGCCGATCCGGCGCAGTACGCGGACGGGAAAGCGCGCGCCGAAAACATCTTCTTCGTAAGGGTTATGATGCGCCACCGTGGTGACGCCGCTCAGCAGATTGCGGAGACCGCCCCAGCGGAGACGCACCGGCTTGGGAACCGCGAGATGCTCACGGACGGGCGATTCGGCGGGGCGGCAGATATCCTCAGCCCACTCGCGCGCGTTGGTGTAAGTGCGATTTCCGAGGCGCGGGAAGAGGTTGAATTCGAGATGATCATGCGCGTTGATCAGACCGGGGAGAAGCAGAAAGCCATTCAGATCGAAGTGCTGTTCGGCCGGCGCGTCAAAGTGAATGCGGCGGCCACGGATGGTGAGATCCCGGCGCAGGGTGGTGCGCGGTCCGGTTGCGATCCTGGCCCCGGTCAGGCGCATTCGTCACGTCTCCAGCAGGCGGCGAAGAGAGCAGGCGTTCGAATGGCATCGTCAAAGAGATGGCGTTTTCCGGAAGCTTCGAAGTGGCCAAGCTCGGGCAGATCGAAGGCCGCTTCGATAGTCCATTCGAGCTTCAGACCGGCGGCACGCGCAGTTCGATCGAAATCCGCGCGGTGGTGGTAGTAGTGATCGATGCTCCAGGTTTTTCCGGCTCTGTGAAACGAACGTTTCCAGCCTCTGAGCATGGCGGCCGGATGCATGTCACTCACGATCACGCGGTGGGCGACGCGCGCGAGCTCGCCGAATGCGCCCGTGGCGAACGGAAGATAGCTCAGCGCGAAGGAGCAGATGACGAGATCGGCGAATCCGGAACGGAATGGAAGCGCGCGGAGATCGCCCTGAATCAGACGGCCGCGGAGCCCTGGTTTTCGCGCGGCGATGGCGAGCATGGCCGGAGAAAAATCAAGACCGTAAGCGTTCGCGCCCATTGCGGCAGCGATGGATAGCCAACGCCCGGTACCGGTGGCGGCGTCGATTACTGTCTTTCGCGCGAGGTTGCCGAGGCGCGGCAAGAGTGCGCGCGATTCGAGCACGAGGAGAGGATTGGGATCGGAATCATAGCATTCCGACCAGATTTCATATCCCTGCGCGGCGGTGAGCGTCATCAAAGGCTCTCCCAGCGCGGTTTGCGCAGCGAGACGAAGCGGTGTGCCCATTCGAGCTCGAAGGGCATGGAATAAACGCCGAGTGAATAGCGCCATGCACTCAGCGATTGCAGCAGCCAGCGGCCCCATCGCGGAAGGTGGACATCCTGAATGGTGGGCCAGCGCGAGTTGATGACGAGCTCGAAGTTATCGATGCGGCGGCGGACGGAATGCGGCAGCCAGGGGAGCTGCGGATCCTGCCGGATAGTGAAATTGAGCCATCTGTCAGTGGCCCATTCATCGGGTGTGGACGGGAATCGGATTCTGTCTTCGACTCCGCCGTACATGCCTTCCGGATTCGGCACCGGGATGTAGTGCTGGACGATGATTTCAGCTTCGGGATTGAGGCGCTTGATGCGCCGCACGAAAGCGATCGTGTTGCGAGTGTCTTCTTCAGGGTCGGCGGGGTCGCCGACGACGAAAGAGAATTCCGGAATGATGCCGAATTCGCGGATACGGCGCGTGAGCTCAAGCGTTTGGGCAGCCGTGATCTGCTTGTTCATGCTCGAGAGCGCCGCATCAGAACCGGATTCGGCGCCGAAGAAGATCATGGTTGCGCCGGCCTGGCGGATAGCGCGGAGCGTTGAGTCCGAATAGCGGAGGACGGCATCGATACGGCCTTCGGCCCACCAGCGCAGGCCGAGAGGCGCGATGAGCTCCGCCTGTTCGCGCGCGTGGCTTTCGTTGAGGAAGAAATTGTTGTCGTAGAACTGGACAGCATCGATACCGTAGCGCTGCCGAAGGCTGGTGAGGATGGCGGCGGTTCGCTCTGGCGTTTCTGCCTTCTGCCGGCCGTCGAAGATGGGCACAACGCCGCAGAAGCGGCAATGATACGGGCAGCCGATGCTCGCCTGATGGACGGCAGTGCGGCGACCGAGGAATGTGGGGAGCAAATATTTTTCGACGGAGAGCCGATGATAGGGCAGCCAGGGAAACTCGTTCGGCGAACGCAGTGGCCGAGCCGTGTTGTGGGCATGGAGACCGAAAGCATCGTTGAACGAAAGTCCCTGCACGGTTGCGAAAGCGCGTTTGCCGCGAAGCGCGTCGAGTAGTTCGAGAAATGTTTCTTCGCCCTGCCCGCGTACGGCGTAATCCACGTAACTGGCGTTGAGGGCGGCGTCGGTGTAGAGCGAAGGGAAATAGCCGCCCCAGGCGATCGGGACATCGGGATGGAGTTTACGAAATTCGCGGCAGAGCGAGATGGCGGCCACCATCTGCGGCCCCGGCATCACGGAGACAGCGAGCAGCTCAATGTAGTTCGCGGCGGCGAGTACTTCAAGGGTCGAGCTGGGGCGCGGGTCGAGATTGCCATCAACAATGGCGTACTCTTCGCGGCCTTCGAGTATGGCGGCAATGGAGAGGATCGCCAGCGGAAAGCGGCGGTTCTTCGGTTTGCCGGTGCGCGGGTGGAGAAGAATGATCATCGGAACCTTCCCACCAGGATGAAGAAGCGCGAAGGCGGGCGGCGTCCGTTGCGCCGTGCCTGCCAGGGACGAAGCGCCCACCGCCAGCCGTACCACGGGTACGAACGCCGCCAGTCGATCGAGAGCTCGGCAGCGAGAGATGCGAGCAGCGGCTCATCGAGATATTCAATACTGCCGAGAGATTCGGAGCGGAATCCGTAGGTGCGGGCGAAGAAGTCCTGGCGTTCCGCGCGCATCTGCTCGCCGTGGTCCGGTTGTTCATAGACAGGCGAATCGATCACGACGAAGCAGCCGTTCGGACGGAGGCAGCGGCCAATTTCCTTCAGTGTGCGGCGATAGTCGGATGAATAGTGAAACGAGGAGTTGAAGATGGCGGCGTCGATCGATTCATCGCGGAATGGCAGAACGTTGAATTCGGCGGCGACGGCGGCGGGTCGAGTCTCGTAGTGACGCAGGGCGCCGAGGCCGTCGAGCGGATCGGTGAAGATATCGATGGCGACAGGAAGGTGGCCGCGGCGGCAGAGAAGGTTCGACATCCAGCCGTTGCCGGCGCCGAGGTCGAGAATACGGAGCGGACGTTTTGCTTTACGCTCGAGATCCGGCAGGATGGCGCGTTCGAAATGGCGATAGCTGCGGGAGCGGATTTTCCACTGTGCGGTGTTGCGGCCGCTGAGATCGCGAAAGGGGAGGGAGCGATAGTATGCGGGATCGCTGGAACCGCGGCCTTCGGCATGCCGAATGAAGGCGTATTGCTCAAGGAATGTGCGGCGGGCGGCGGGGTCCATCAGCACGGCATCACCTTTCGAAAGAGCAGGAGTCGATGGTCGCTGAGTACACGAAGGAGCGGGAGTGACGCAATGTGGCCGTCGAGTTCGGCCAGACGGCGGATCCTGGAGGCGGAGAGTCCGGTCACGTATGAAGGCGGGACGGCGAGGCCGATGCCGTGCCAGGAACAGAGCGTGAAGTCCGGTTCGAATGCGTGGCGCATATTTGTGATGGTTGGGTAGAAAACACGCGGCGCAAGAGACGATGAGGCTTCGCCGCTCCATCGGCGAGTAGCGCGCGTCAGGTCGCCGCGCAGAAGATACCAGATTGTTTCCCAGGCGCAGAGGCGGCTCATCAGGCAGATGGCGAGCCATCCGCCTGCGCGCGTGAGATGCGCGAGGAAAGGGCGTAAGGCCGCAAGGTTTTCTACACAGTTGAGCGTGCCGAAGTTGGAGAGGATGGCGTCGTACGGTCCGTCGAGGCCGCCGGGATTTTCGGCGGCCTGAACAACGGCTTCGACGCCGCGCGCGCGCGCGTTTCTCACCATTTCGGAAGATGCGTCGATCGCAGTGACGTGAACGCCGCGCGCCTGCAGTGCCAGTGCGTCGTCGCCGATGCCGCAGCCGATATCGAGAGCGCGGCTTCCGGCCGGAAACAGCGGTACGATGAGGCGCCAGACCGCTTCGCGCTGCATTTCGCCCGCCGGCGTGGTGCTCCACAAGTCGCTGTAGGAAGGCGCGATGCGATCGAATGCAGTGGCTGTCACGCATCTACCTCCGCGGCGGTCAGAATAAGATTTTGACGCGCTGCGGCGATGCGGGCGGGATCCGGGATTTCCGCCATCTCACTGCGCAGCAGGTCATCGGCGTGGCGGTAGAAGTTGCGGGAGTGCCGGCCGCTGACGGAGGATTCTCGATCGGTGGTTTCGCGCCATGTTCCGCCGGTCACGATGCGATCCGCGACTCTCTCGAAGTAGGGCGTGCCCTTGATGGGATAAGAAATCGTGGTGAGGAACACGTCGGGGCGGCATTGCCTGACGAGGCCCACGGTCGCTTCCACGTCTTCGATCTGTTC
>DASZVV010000420.1:0-9059 GCA_035546955.1 Bryobacteraceae bacterium | reverse complement strand
ATTACAACTACGATCTTCCGAACCTCGGCAAACGCACGGGTCTGAAGTTCATTGGGGTCGTGACGGATCACTGGTCAATCTCCGGAATCACTTCGTTCCAGAGCGGCGCTCCGTTCAATCCGTCCTGCGGCCTCACCTCCGGCAGCGCCAGCATTACCGGCGGATTCAGCGGAACACCGGATCTGGCGGCCAGCAACTCGACGTCGGCCATCCGCTGCAATGTCATCGGTAACCCGCTCTCCAACATCGGAACGAACGGCAACGGCCAGGTCTATTTCAACGCCGCGGCGTTTGCGATGCCTGCACTGCCGAGCGGTCCCAATAACTCGATTGTCGGGCCTCCGGCACTCGGAAATCTGGGAGGCGGCGCGGGCGTTCTGAGCTACCCGCACGTGACCAACTTCGATATGACGCTGAGCAAGAATGTTCCGCTGGGAAGCGAAAAGCGTGTTCTGAGACTTCAGGCGCAGGCTTATAACGTCTTCAACCACACGGAAATCACTGGTGTCGGTAATGGGATTCAGCTCAATCCGACTACGAATGCCGTGACCAACCCTCAGCTTCTCGGCTACATCTCGGGAGCCACCAATGCTCGCGTGATGGCGTTCTCCGCTCGCCTTCAGTTCTGACGAGCGCCCCGGAGAGAAAGCCCGGCGTCACATGCGCGTCGCCGGGTTTTTCTCTCCGGGATTTTTGATTTTGAAAAAAAGGAAAGATTCTTTCATGCGATTCAACAGACGTGATTTTGGAAAGCTGGCGCTCGCCACTTCCGTGGTTCCAGCCTCAAGCCTCTTCGCTGCAAAGGTGAACTCGAATTTCGATGGAGTGCAGATCGGGACCATCACATACAGCTACCGCGACAGACCGGAACTGGCGAACGATGCCCACGAGCTCCTCAAGATGATCGTGGACAGCGGCGTGAGCGCGATTGAGCTGATGCCCTCCGCTGCCGAGCGATTTGCCGGTGCGCCGCTACCGGCGCAACAGGGAGGCGCCCGCGGCGGGCGTGCCGGCTCGGGTGGACGCGGGGGCCCTGGCGGGGCTGGCTTCGGTCCTGGTGGGCCAGGCGGCGCGCGCGGCGGATCCGGCAGAGGCGGCGGACAGGGACGCGGTCCAATGACCCCCGAGCAGCAGGCCGCGGCGGAAAAGCTGAAGCAGTGGCGGCTCTCGGCTTCCATGGACAAGTTCAAGGAGTTCCGCAAGCTCTACAACGATGCCGGCGTTGAGATTTATTGCCATAAGCTCACACCTTCCGATGGAATGTCCGATGCGGAATTCGATTATTTCTTCGAAATCGCGAAAGCAATGGGAGCGAAGCAGGTGAGTCTCGAACTTCCCGAAGAGCCAACGCCTTTCACGCAGCGTCTTGGCGACACGGCGCTGAAACACGGCATGGTCGCCGCGTATCACGCGCACGAACAGGCCACGGAAACGGCCTGGGATGCCGTTCTCGCGCAATCGAAAGGGAACTCGGTCAATCTCGATTGCGGCCATTACTATGCTGGCACGGGGAAAAGCCCGGTCCCCGCGATCATCAAGTATCACGAGCGTCTTTCCAGTCTCCATCTGAAGGACCGTACGCCGACTACTCCCGAAGGACGCGGCGCGAATCTTCCATGGGGACAGGGGTCGACGCCGATCGCCGACATCCTTCAGACCATGAAGAAGAACAAGTACAAGTTCCCGGCCGCAGTTGAGCTGGAGTATCAGATTCCCGCCGGATCCGACTCGGTGACGGAAGTCAGGAAGTGCGTGGAATTCTGCAGGAAAGCGCTGGCTTAGAGGGTGGCCGCGCTTAACAGGGGGGAGCTGTCCCGTCTCAGCTCCCTCGGTTGACGATTGAGGAAAATCATGATTTCAACGAAGTTTCCGGCTGCGGTGTTTGCGGCAATGGTATTCGTGTCTTTTGCAATCGCGCAGGAACCGCCTGGTCCTCCGCCCGGAGGTCCAGGCGGCCGCGCCGGCAGAGGCGGTGCGGGCGGCGGGCGGGGACGCGCCGGAGGATTCCCTCAGTACACCCGGCAACTCGCGCCGCAGGATGTACTGGCACGCGGCAAATCGCTCTATGACGCGCAATGTGCTTCCTGCCATGCGTCCGATATGCGCGGCGTGCTGGCGAAGAACGGACCCAATCTGCTCCAGTCCACCGAAACGTTCAGCGACAAACACGGCGAGCTCGTTGCCGCCAGCCTGGCCAAACACAGCCCGGCGATCAATCTTCCGGAGGATGACACTTACGCCATTTCGGAATACATTCACAGCATTCAGGCCACGATGGGCGGCCAGGGAAGCCCTCCGGGACGCAATCCTGTCGGCCTCACGTACAATGTGCTGATCGGCGATCCGAAAACCGGCGAAGCCACCTTCCAGAAGCTCTGCTCCAGCTGCCACTCGGTTAGCGGAGATCTGAAGGGCATCGGCGCGAAGTACGACGATCCGAAGACGCTCCAGAACACCTGGGTATCCGGCGGCGGAGGTGGTGGCCGCGGACGCGGCGGCGGGGCTGGGGGACAGGCAGCCGTGACTCTCGCGAACGGCCAGAAGCTGGAGGGGCGGCTTGCCCGTAAGGACGATTTCCTGGTTGTGCTGATCCTGGCGGATGGCACACGAAAGTCCATCCCGATCGAAAACGGCGTTCCGCAAGTCGAAGTGAAAGATGCCCAGGAAGCGCACAAGAAGATGATGCTCGTCATGGATGATCCCGACAACAAGAACATGCACGACATCACCGCTTATCTGGCGACCATCAAATAGAGGAGCGAGACGAGAAATGAAAAAGATCATTTTCATCACAGCCCTGATGGCGGCTCCGGTGCTGCTCACGGCGCAGGGTCTCGATCCGGCGGACATTCTCAAGCCGCTCTCCGATCAGTGGACCAGTTATTCCGGCGATATGACCGGCAAGCGCTACAGCGCTCTCAAACAAGTCAACACGCAGACCGTGAAGAACCTCAGTTTGCAGTGGGTGAATAACAACATCACCACCGGCTGCGGTCCCAATGGAACCGGCGCAGGTGGTGAAGCCGCGGCGGAAGCCGGATTCGGCGGTGGAGGCGGCGGCAGAGGTGGACGGGGCGGCGCACCTGCTCCGGCCGGAGCCGTCATCGCCGGCGGATTCGGCACGGGCGAGGTGAATAATTGCGGTCCCACGCGTTTCGGCGGCGGCATCCTTTTTGTGGATGGCGTGCTTTACGGCGCTTCACAGAATGATGTCTACGCTATTGACGCTCGCGATGGAGAAGTGCTCTGGCACTACTACTGGAAGTATCGGGGCGGCACCACAACCGGTACCCGCGGTCCCAGCATGTGGCACAACTACATCTATTTCGAGCTGCACGACGACTGGGTGGTCTGTCTCGACGCCAAAACGGGGCGCGAAGTCTGGAAAAAGGAGATCGCGCCGTTCGAACAGCAGTACTTTTCCTCGAACGTGCCGATGGTGATCGGCAATCACATCATCGTGGGTACCGGCAACGACACGGATGAGCCGGCTTACATTAAAGCGCTCGATCCCGAAACCGGCGACGAGCAGTGGCGGCTCTATTCAACCGCGCAGAAGCAGGGCGATCCGGGTCTTGAAACCTGGCCCAGTCTCGATGCCGCCAAACACGGCGGTGGAACTTCGTGGATTCCGGGCTCCTACGATCCGGACACGCACCTCTATCTGTTCGGCACGGGCAATCCGACGCCTGCCTACACACAGGGCCGGGGCGACGGCGACAACCTCTACACTTCGTGCCTGCTCGCGGTAAATATCGATACGGGCAAAATCGTCTGGTATTTTCAGACCTCGCCGCACGATACGCATGACTGGGATTCCACCCAGACGCCGATCCTCGCCGATATGCCGTTCAATGGCCAGACGCGCAAACTGGTCATGATGGCAACGCGGAACGGCTACTTCTATGTGCTCGATCGTGTGACGGGCGAGCATCTGATCACCGCGAAGCTCGGCCTGGTGAATAATTACGCCTCCGCCGTCAACCCGGATTCGCCGCTGCATCTCAACAAACGCGGTGAGGTTCAGCGCAATCCCAATAAAGACGCGACCATCGCGGGATCGCTCGTGAACGGGGACGTCCTGAACTATCCGCCGCCCACTTTCTCGCCGGATACGGGGCTTTTCTATGTCCACGAGCAGAACAGTCTGCGGATCAGCTATCTTCTCGAGCCCGATCCCCGCGGCTCGATGGGCCTCGGCGGCACGGGCGGCGGTGGCGGCGCATCCTGGGGGACCTTCCTCGATGCGATCGACTACAAAACCGGTAAAGTGAAATGGCGGCATGAACTGACGAACGGCAGTGTCGGCCTCACAACGACGGCCGGCGGCGTCCTGTTCCTGTCAAATGGCGGCGGCATCGAAGCCATTCAGGCGACAGATGGGAAGCCGCTGTGGCACGCCGACATCGGCGCGCTCAGCAGTCCGGTTGAAACCTTCCTGCTGGATGGCAAGCAGCACGTTCTCGCCACGGGTGCGAACGCACTGTATATGTTCGTGCTCAACTAGTGCCGTTCCGCTTCCCCGGCGGTAATGCCGGCCGCGATTTCTGCCGGGCGCGGCGGCGCGCGTTTCGTAACAGTGCGCGGTTGACAGTGATTATTTTGTTCCGATAACGTGAGTGTCACGTTGAATAGAAGGAGTTGGATCGATGAAAGTCCAAAACTCTGTAGTTTTGCTCGCCGGTGTTTGTCTTCTATCGGTGGGGCCCCTCGCGGCGCAGGGGCGCGGCGGTGCGGGTCCCACTTCGAGCGCTTCGTTTAATGCGGATCAGGTGGCGCGCGGCGAGAAGGAGTTCGGGGCGCAGTGCGGTTCGTGCCATGGGGCGAATGCGCGCGGCGGAAAAGGAAAGACCGAGATCGATCTGCTGCGGTCGCCGATGGTGCTGGATGATCTGAACGGGCGCGAGATCGGGGAGTTCCTGAAATTCGGCCGGCCGGAGAAGAACATGCCGAAGTTTGATCTTCCGCGGAGCACGGTGGAAGATATGGCGGCATTTCTGCATCGTCAGATTGTGGCGGCGTCCGAACGCGGCAGCTATCAGAAGCTGAATGTGCTGAGCGGGAACGCCAAAGCGGGCGAGGCGTTTTTCAATGGCCCGGTGGGGAAGTGCAACACGTGCCATTCGGCGGCCGGCGATATGAAGGGCTGGGCGGCGAAGCATGGCGACGATGCGCCGACGATTCAGGGATTGATCGTGAGCGGTGGAGCGCTGGGCGGACGTGGCGGAGGCCGCGGAGGAAGAGGACGCGGCGGGGCGGAGGCTGCGCCGGCGTTTTCGAAAACCGCGGTGACCGCGACTGTGACGACAAAATCCGGCGAGAGTGTGACCGGATTGCCGCTCGAGGTCACGGATTTCGTGATCGTGATTCAGCCGCAGAGCGGTCCGGTTCGTTCGTTCCTACGGCAGGGCGAGTGGCCGAAGCTGGTGGAGCACAATCCGCTGCAGGCGCACGTGGATCTGCTCCCGAAGTACACGGATGACGACATCCATAATCTGGCGGCGTATCTGGTGAGCCTGAAGTAGGAGAGACGAGGATCCGAAATGAATATCCGTCACTTTCTCGTGATTGCGGCATTGGCCGGCGCGGCCGCTTCAGCGCAGATGCTGGATCCGGCGCTGCTGAAGAAGCCCGCGACCGATTCGTGGCCGACGTATCACGGCGATTATTCCGGCAAGCGCTTCAGCGTGCTCGATCAGATCAATCAATCGAACGTCAACAAGCTCACCCTTGAGTGGTTTTATCACGCGAACATGAATCCGGATCCGACGCGCACGGGCGGCGAGCATAAGGATGGAGATCCATATTACTGGGGCGGACCGTCGGCCGCCGCGAATATCAAGGGCACGCCGCTGATGGTGAACGGGATTCTGTATTTCAGCTCGGTGGATAATGCGTGGGCCGTGGATGCCCGGTCGGGCCGCGAGTTGTGGCATTACACGTGGAAGACCACGGGCGGAATTCATATCGGGAATCGCGGGCTGGGGATGTACGGCAACTGGCTGTTCATGGAGACGCCGGATTGTTATGTGGTGTCGCTTGACGCGGCGACGGGCAAGGAGCGCTGGCATAAGCAGATCGCGGATGTGAGGCAGCAATACTTCTGCACGCCGGAGCCGATCATTGTGGGAAATCATGTGCTGATCGGGATGGGCGGCGATTCGCTCGATGTGCAGGGCTGGCTGGAATCGCGCGATCCGGAAACCGGCGATGTTCAGTGGAAGTGGTACACAACGCCGCAAAATCCCGGCGATCCGGGTTACGACAGCTGGCCGGACGATTACGCGCGCAAGCATGGCGGCGGGATGACGTGGCAGCCGCCGACTTACGATCCGGATCTGAATCTGATTTACGTGGCGACGGGAAATCCAAATCCGGTGGGGGCGACGCAGAGCCGGAAAGGCGACAATCTGTTCACGTGTTCGCTGGTGGCGCTGAATCCGGATACGGGAAAGATGAAATGGTACTTCCAGACTTCGCCGCACGACAGTCATGACTGGGACAGCACGCAGGTGCCGGTGCTGGTGGATGGGGATTTCAACGGCAAGCCGCGGAAGATGGTGATTCAGGCGACGCGCAACGGATATTTCTTCGTGCTGGACCGGGCGACCGGCGAGCATCTGCTGACGAAGCCGCTGGTGGAGGACGTCAATTGGTCCTCCGGAATCAATGCGAAGGGGCAGCCGATTCCGAACGCGAAGAAGGAGCCCTCGGTGGATGGAGTTCTGGTGGGGCCAGGATCGGCGACGAACTGGCCGCCGCCGAGCTATTCACCGCAGACCGGTCTTTTTTATGTGGGGACTTCCGAGAGCTATGCGATGAGTTATCTCACCGACACCGATGAACGGCCGGAAGGCTATGGATTTTCGGGCGGTGGCGGCGGTGGTGGTGGTCGTAGTGGAATTCGCGCAATCGACTATAAGACCGGTCAGATGAAATGGTGGAAAGAGACTGCGGTGGGGGCGCAGGGGCTGCTGACGACGGCCGGACATTTATTATTCGCCAACGACGGGCACGGAAATTTCGAGGCGCTCGATCCGGCGAACGGCAAGGTTTTGTGGCATACGGCGCTGCTCTCGAATGCTTCTAACGGCCCGGAAACATGGATGATAGACGGACGGCAGTTCATTCTGATCGCGGGTGGCGACACGCTGTACGCGTTTACGCTGAGCGACGGATTTTAGTCGATCCGTGCGAATTCGTCCCGTTGTTGCGGGCGTTTTCACCCGAATGGCACAGGCCTTGCAGTAAGCTCTCCTGTGAAGCGGCGGTGAGCCGTTCAGGAGAGAGAGATGAAAAAACTATTGATGGTTGCCGCGCTCGCGGCGGGAACAATGTTCGGCCAGGTGTCACTGGGAATCAGTATTGGCGCTCCGCCACCGCCTCGCGTTCTCCGCGTTCATCCGCGTCAACCTGGACCTGATTTTATTTGGGTCGATGGATATTGGTATGCCGAAGGCGGCCGCTGGGTCTGGCACCAGGGTTACTGGACGCGTCCTCCGTATGCGGGAGCAACCTGGATAGCGCCGCGTTACGAGGGAGGCAGGTTCTTTGCCGGCTATTGGAACACGCCGCATGGACGGATTGAACATGATCACCGGTGGGATCATGAACGTGCGCGCGATTTCGACCGGGATCGCGATCATCACGACGATCACCGGTAAAGCAGCAGATAAAAGGAAAAGGCCTGCGGGTTTGGAAAACCGCAGGCCTTTTTTGTTGCGCTCCGAGCGGGCCGTTATTCTTCGTCGGTGACGCAGCCTTCGCTGGCGCTCTTGACGAGACGAATGTATTTGGCGAGCGTGCCGCGGGTGGCTTTGTAGGGGGGCATTTTCCATGCGGCGCGGCGGGATTTCATCTCTTCCGGCGAAATTTCGACATCGAGAACATTTTTCTCTGCGTCGATCGTGATGACATCGCCATTTTTCACGAGCGCGATGGGGCCGCCGACCTGCGCCTCCGGCGTGATGTGTCCGACGATGAAGCCGTGAGAACCACCGGAGAAGCGGCCATCGGTAATGAGTGCGACGTCCTTGCCGAGTCCAGCGCCCATGATGGCGGAGGTGGGAGTCAGCATTTCGGGCATGCCGGGTCCGCCTTTCGGACCTTCATAGCGGATAACGAGCACCTCGCCCTTTTTGATCTCGCCTCGTTCGAGCGATTCGAGCATGAGCTCTTCGGAATCATAGACGCGGGCGGGGCCGGAGAAGCGGAGTCCTTCTTTGCCGGTGATTTTCGCAACGGCGCCTTCAGTGGCGAGAGTGCCGTGGAGAATCTGGATGTGGCTGGTGGCTTTGATCGGCTTCGAAAGCGGCTGAACAATTTCCTGGCCGGGTTTGAGACCCGGTAAATCCTTCACGTTCTCCGCGTGAGTTTTACCGGTGACCGTCATGCAACTGCCATCGAAGCGGCCGGCTTCGATCAGCATTTTGATGACGGCCGGAATGCCGCCGACCGCCTGGAGATCTTCCATGACGTACTTGCCGGAAGGTTTGAAGTCGGCAAGGAACGGAGTGCGATCGCTGACGTTCTGGAAATCCTTCAGGGTGAGGTTGAGACCGACGGCGCGCGCCATTGCGATGAGGTGGAGCACGGCGTTGGTGGAGCCGCCCAGAATGCTGACGATCACCATGGCGTTTTCGAACGCGGCGCGGGTCATGATGTCGCGCGGTTTGAGATCGAGTTCGAGAAGGCGGCGCATGGCGTGGCCGGCGTCGACGCATTCCTGGAGTTTGAGGGGATCGTCGGCCGGAGTGGAAGAACTGTAGGGAAGCGACATGCCGAGCGCTTCGATAGCGGAGGCCATGGTGTTCGCGGTGTACATGCCGCCGCACGCGCCCTGACCGGGGCAGGCATGACGAACGATATCCTTGCGCTCATCTTCGCTGATGCGGCCGCTAATGCATTCGCCGAAACTCTGGAAGGCGCTGACGATATCGAGCGTGTTGCCGTGGCTGTGGCCGGCGCGGATGGTGCCGCCGTAGACCATGATGGAGGGGCGGTTGAGGCGTCCCATGGCGATGACGCAGCCGGGCATGTTTTTGTCGCAGCCTGGCAGT
>DASZVV010000419.1:0-7412 GCA_035546955.1 Bryobacteraceae bacterium | reverse complement strand
ACTTCGCCGTGACAAAATCTGATGGAAATTTCGATTTGAAAGATGTTCCGCCGGGCACTTATACATTGGAGGCCTGGCAGGAAGATTTAGGGACTCAGGACCAGCAGGTGACGGTGCCGGCGTCGGGAAAAGCCTCCGCCGATTTTGCGTTCAAGGGAGAGTGACGTGTTGATGAGATCAGGAAAGAGCCTGTTTTTTCCGGCATGCCTCGCGCTGCTGATCGCCGGTTGCTCGCAGCCGCAGAAGACCGAGGAGAAGGCCGCCGCGCCCGCTCCGAAGGGCGAGTACCGCCTCTATGTCACCAATGAACATTCCGGTGACATGACGGTCATTGACTCCTCGAATTTCGACGTGGTGGAGAACGTCCACCTTGGTAAACGTCCCCGCGGCATTCATGCCAGCCCGGATGGCAAGCTCATCTACGTGGCGCTCAGCGGATCTCCCATTGGCGGCCCGAATGTGGACGAGAGCAAGCTCCCCCCGCCCGACAAGAGCGCGGACGGCATCGGTGTTTTCGATATCGCCCAGAACAAGCTGGTGAGGGTGATCGAGGGCGGGTCCGATCCCGAGAATTTCGCGGTGAGCGCGGATGGCAAGTGGATTTACGTGTCCAACGAAGATGACGAGGGGATCAGCTTCATCGATCTCACAACGGGCAAGCTGGTGCCGCCGACCATCAAGACCGGCGAAGAGCCCGAGGGTGTGACGATCACGCCCGACGGCAAACTGATCTACTCGACGGCGGAAGTTTCGGGCACGGTTTCAGTGATCAACCCCGAAACGAAGAAGCTGGTGAAGACGTTTAAAGTGGGGCGGCGTCCCCGTAACGTCGTGTTCATGCCGGATGGTAAGCACGCCTATGTGAACGCGGAGAATGACGGAACTGTCTGCATTCTGGATACGGTGAAAAACGTGATGACCGGCAAGATCCAGCTTGGCGAGGCCGGCAAGGTCAAGCCGATGGGACTGGCGCTTTCACCGGATGCCACGAAGCTGTATGCCACCACGGGCCAGGGCGGAACTCTCTTCGTGATCGATACCGCCACCAACAAGCCGATTACTTCGTTCGCGGTCGGAAAGCGGCCGTGGGGCGTCGCGCTTTCGCCCGATGGCAAAATGGCGTTCACGGCCAATGGCCCCAGCGATGACGTTTCCGTGATCGATACGGCAACCAATACGGTGGTCAAGAAAGTCAAATGCACCGGAGGACCCTGGGGAATCCAGGTCGTAAAGAACTAGATGATGAAATGTTTTGCCTGCGCCGCCGGCGCGCTGCTGCTCTTTGTCCCTGGGCTTTTCGCTCAGGACAACAAGTGGATTATTTCGCCGAATGACAGCCTCGCGCATTTCACCGTGAAGCACCTGATGATCAGCAAGGTTCAGGGTACGATTGGCGGCATGAAGGGGGCGGTCGTTTACGATCCCAAAGACCCGTCGAAGGACTCCGTCGAAGCAACGCTGGACGCAGGATCATTCAAGAGCGGCGTCGATAAGCGGGATGATCAGGTGAAAAACGATTACTTCGAAGTGGCGAAGTACCCCGCGATCACTTTTCAGTCGACAAAAGTAGCCAGCGCGTCCGATGGTGGCCTGACAGTGACCGGCAATCTGACGATCAAGGGAACGACGAGACAGGTAGTGCTCAACGTGGACCCGCCGTCTCCGCCTGTGAAGGATCCGCAGGGGCGAACGAAGATAGGGATTACGGCCACCACGAAGATTAGCCGTAAGGACTACGGCATCATCGGCACGGCTCTTGATGGCGCCGTGGAGGCGGGCGGAATTGTCGTTTCGGACGAAGTTGCGATTGAGCTTGATCTTGAACTGATGCGGCCCAGCCAGGCCGGCATCGTTGGGCCTGCGAAGCACTGAGAAGACGGCAGAAGCAAAAAGAAACCGGGACCCGAAGGTCCCGGTCGCCATGTCGATCAGATTTGAACCTGAAATTGAAATTTCCTGGTCCCCTTCGCATCGGGGTAATTTCAGTTTATCAGGTTGGTCTGTTACAGCTTCTCCGCGATCGACTTCCCCTGCAGGAACAGAAGCAGATAATCGGGGCCGCCGGCTTTTGAGTCGGTACCTGACAGATTGAATCCGCCGAACGGGTGCGACCCGACCATCGCGCCCGTGCACTTCCGGTTGATATACATATTGCCGACGAAGAATTCGTCGCGCGCTCGTTCGAGATGAGCGGCGTTCTTCGAGTAAATGGCGCCGGTAAGCCCGTACTGCGAATCGTTCGCCATGGCGAGCGCATGTTCGAAATCGCGGGCTTTGGCGACCGCCAGCACAGGGCCGAAAATCTCCTCCTGAAAAACGCGCGCTTTGGAATCGACGTTGGCAATGATCGTCGGTGGAATGTAGTGGCCGTCTGACGGAACCTCGCCGCCGCCGACCAGCACATCGCCTTCGCTTCTGCCGGCCGCAATATAGCCGAGGATGGTCTTCTTCGCCCCGGCGCTGATCACGGGGCCCATGTAAAATTGCGGATCTTCCGGCGAGCCGGTTTTGATTTTTTCCGCGCGTGCCTTGAGCTTTTCGAGAAACGCATCGTAGACTCGCTCGTGGACGATCGCGCGCGAGCAGGCGGAGCACTTCTGCCCCTGATAGCCGAATGCGGAAACGGCGACGCCTTCCACTGCGGCATCGAGATCGCAGTCGCCGTCCACGATGATGGCGTCTTTTCCTCCCATCTCGGCAACAATGCGCTTGATCCAGATCTGCCCTTTTTGCGGCCGTGCTGCCAGCTCGTTGATCCGCAGCCCTACATCGCGTGAGCCGGTGAACGAAACAAAACGCGTTTTCGGATGCTCGACGAGAACGTCACCCACGGCGCTGCCGCTGCCGGGCAGGAATGAGAATAATTCCGCCGGGAAACCGGCTTGGAGCAGCGTTTCCGCGAAGATCGCAGCCACTGTCGGCGTCTCGCTCGAAGGCTTGATCACGATCGTGTTGCCGGTCACAAGCGCCGCCACCGACATACCGCAGAGTATCGCCAGCGAGAAATTCCACGGCGGGATAATCACGCCCGCGCCGAGCGCGAGATAGCGGAAATCGTCGCGCTCGCCCGGCATCTGCACCATATGCGGCGGCGCGCTCAGGCGCAGCATTTCGCGCGCATAGTATTCGCAGAAATCGATTGCCTCCGCGGTTTCCGCTTCCGCCTCGATCCAGGTCTTTCCCGCCTCGAATATCAGCCAGGCGTTGAAATCGTATTTGCGCCCGCGGATCAGCGACGCGGTTCGAAGCAGTGTTTCCACCCGCTTTCCGGCCGGCGTTCGGCTCCAGTGCGGGAAGTTCGCGTGCGCCGTTTCCACCGCGCGCGCCGCAAGTTCCGCGGTCGCCTTCGAATGCACGCCGACAATCTCCGCCGGCCGCGCCGGGTTTACGGAAATCAGCTTGTCCGGCGTCGTGATCCGTTCGCCCGCGATGATAAGCGGGTATTCGCGCGCCAGTTGTCCGCGAACGCGCTCCAGCGCTGCCCGCATTTTCGCGGCGTTTTCCGGAAGGCTGAAGTCGCTGTAGGGCTCGTTGCGGAAAGGCGGGAGGCTCACACTTCGATCATCCCACTTCGGGCGCGCATCAATCCGGCAGGCTGCGCTGGATTGCGCGGATCAGCGTCGTAACGCCGGCTTGCGAAACATTTTTCCAATCGACCACTATCAGATAGCGGCCCTTCTGGAATCTCACCTCCTGCGCCGCGGAAGCCATCTTCTGAGACGCTTCGAACGCGCTCGCGGAGGCTCGGTAGCCACACGCCCATACGGTCACGGGACCCTCGCCGGCATATTCGAAGCGCCAGCAGGTGGGCGCGGCGTCGCCTGGCGGCAGACGCTCCGGCGCGCCGCCGGCTATCATCCCTGTCTGTTTCCATCCGGGCGAAACGGAACCAGGCAAGTCCGGCTTCGAGGGCGCTCCGGGACCGCAGGCGGCACAGAAACCCGCCAGCAATGCCGCAAATAGTAGACTGGAAGTTCTCCCTCTCCGGATCACGTTCAACAGCGTATCAGCCAGTGTATGCGTGCGCCGCCGGGGCAGAACACAAAACCGAATGGCCAAATACAAAGCCGCCAAAAAGAAGCAGGATCTTCCGCCGCAGGTGCGGCCGGGCGCGCCATGCCTGGTGCTGATTGTGGTGGCGTTTATTCTTCTGATGCTGGCGATGTACTTTGCGATGAAAAATGCGGGCTGATTCCAGACAAAACAACCAACTTCGCGCCGTCACCATTGTTCCCCACTACCTGAAGACCGCCGAGGGTTCGGCGCTGATCAGTGTGGGCGATACTCAGGTGCTGTGCGCCGCGAGCGTAGAGCAATCCGTGCCGGCATTCCTGCGCAATTCCGGCAAAGGATGGGTGACCGCGGAATACGCGATGCTGCCGCGCGCCACCGGAACGCGCACACCGCGCGAAGTCACGAAGGGCCGGCCGAGCGGACGCACCCACGAGATCCAGCGGCTCATCGGACGCTCTCTGCGCGCGACGATCGATCTCGGGGCGCTCGGCGAACGCTCGATCTTCATCGATTGCGACGTGCTGCAGGCTGATGGCGGAACACGCGTAGCGTCGATCACCGGAGCGTATGTCGCACTGGCGTTGGCGGTCAAGAAGATGGTGGCGTTCAAAATGGTGCCGAAATCGCCGCTCACCGGTGTAGTGGCTGCCATCAGCGTGGGGATTCAGCGCGGCCAGACGATTCTCGATCTGAATTATGAAGAGGATTCGCAGGCTGAGGTGGATGCCAACGTCGTGATGACGGATAGCGGCAGGTACGTCGAATTCCAGGCGACAGCCGAAAACCGGAGCTTCGACGATGCCCAGATGGACGAGATGCGTACTCTCGCGCGCGCGGGTATCCAGCAGCTGATCGCAATTCAAAAGAGCGTGATCGAAAGCGCATGAAAATCTGGTGCGCGAGCGGCAACGCCGGCAAGCTGCGGGAGTTCCGGCTTGCGGGGGAGTTGCTCCGGATCGACGTGGAGCCTTTGCCCGGACTGAAATCGATCGCTGCGCCGGAGGAGACGGGCAGCACGTTCGAAGAGAATGCCTGTCTCAAGGCGGCGTTTTACAGCCGCCTCGCGCCGGGGCTTCTGTTTGCCGACGATTCCGGGCTGGCGGTGGATGCGCTCGGCGGCGAACCGGGCGTTTATTCGGCGCGCTACGCGGGCGAGGGCGCAACCGACGACGCGAACAATAAGCTCGTGCTGGAGCGGTTGGCTGACGTTCAGGACCGGACTGCGCGATTCGTCTGTGTGATCGCACTGGCCAAACACGGTGAAATTGTGAAGACATTTCGCGGCGAAGTGGAAGGCCGTATGCTTCACGAAGCTCGCGGACCCGGCGGATTCGGCTACGATCCGCTGTTCTATTACCCGCCCTTCGGCTGCTCGTTCGGCGAAGTGGATGACGCGAAAAAGTTCAGCGTCAGCCATCGAGGCAACGCCGTGCGCGCCATGCTCGAATATCTCGCGAAATAAGTCATTCCTGTTATCCTGACCTCTCGTGCGATCTCTGATTCGAGAGGCGGAACGCTACTTCGAATTCGCGGCGCTCGGCACGTCCTGGCGCACGGAATTCCTGGCGGGCGTGACGACATTCATGACGATGGCTTACATCATCTTCGTGAATCCGTCGATCCTGCATGACGCGGGGATGCCGCTTGCCGGCGTGACTGCGGCGACGTGCCTGGCCGCTGCGGTCGGAAGTCTGCTGATGGGCGGTTTCGCGCGATACCCCATCGCGCTCGCGCCCGGCATGGGACTGAACGCTTACTTCGCGTATGTTGTCGTGAAGAAAATGGGCGTAGACTGGCACGTCGCGCTCGGCGCCGTCATGATCTCCGGGCTCGTATTCTTCCTGCTGACGGCGGTTGGGGTCCGGCAGATGATCGTGAACGCAATCCCGCAGGAACTCTATTCCGCGGTCGCCGCCGGGGTGGGACTTTTCATCGCTTTCATCGGCCTCCGCAATGCGGGGATCGTTGTTTCAGACAGCGCCACGCTGGTCGGTATCGGTAATCTCAGCGATCCTGCGACTCTGCTTGCGATCATCGGCCTCATCCTGACCGGCGCTCTTCTTTGCGCCCGCGTGAAGGCAGCAATCCTGATCGGCGTTGTGGCCACATGGATTTTGTCGGCGATTACCGGCACCTTCCGGTGGCATCCGGAACCCTACAGCATCGCAGGCATCGCTTCGACGGCATTTCAGCTCAATGTGGCGGGCGCGCTCGGCCGAGGCCTCCTCGAAATCATCTTCGTCTTCCTGTTTGTGGATTTATTCGACAACGTCGGCACGCTGGTTGCGGTTGGCAAGAAAGCCGGACTCTTCGACGGGACCCACCAGATCCCGCGCGTGAACCGCATTCTCTATAGCGATGCGGTCGCCACCATGACGGGCGCGCTTTCCGGCACATCGACGGTGGTCAGCTACATCGAAAGCTCTGCGGGAGTGGCGGCTGGAGGGCGTTCCGGCGTGACAGCGATCGTGACCGGTCTGCTGTTCCTCGTTGCGCTCTTTATCGCCCCCATTGCCGGAGCGGTTCCGGAATCCGCCACCGCGCCGGCCCTCATCATCGTAGGCAGCATGATGATGACCACTGCCGCCGAGATCGAATGGGCGGACCCCGGCGTCGCCATCCCGGCGTTCCTGACCATGATCGCCATTCCGCTGACGTTCAGCATTGCGAACGGCCTGGCGTTCGGTTTCATCGCTTACACGCTTCTCAAGGTGCTCAGCGGCCGCTTCCGCGAAGTGAACTGGATGGTCTACGCGCTGACCGCGCTCTTCATCGTCCGCTTCTGGTACCTCGGACGGTGAGTTAGCTAACCCGCCAGACTAAGGTCATGCCGACCGCCGTTAACATGCACGAAGCGAAATCCAGTCTCTCTCAACTGGTGAAACGTGCCGAACGGGGCGAGGATATTCTCATCGCCTGAAATGGCGTTCCCATCGTCCGGATTACGCGTTTGAAGAAGTCGAAACCAAAACTGCCCTGGGGAGCGCTTCATGGCAAACTCGAAATGCTCGATAACTTCGACGAGCCTCTCGAAGAATTCAAGGATTACGTCTGAGCACTCCCGGGTTTCTGCTGGATACCAATGTCCTGATCTGGCTTCTCGCGGGGGACGAGCGAAAGATTTCGCGTCGGGCGCATAGGGCGCTATCCGCGCCTCAAGCCGAGTTTCGAGTGAGCATTGTCAGCGTCTGGGAACTGGTGCTGAAGCGGCAAACGGGCAGATTGCGGAGTAGCGAAACCACCGATTCCATCGTGGCGCTCGTTGGAAGCTCAGGCAGCGTGGAATATCCTGCCGCTTGAATTGCCCCATCTCCGCGCGCTGGGCGAGATCGCGGCATTTCGCGATTACACCGATCCCTTCGATCGAATGCTGATCGCCCAGGCCCGCGCCGAAGGGC
>DASZVV010000418.1:0-7349 GCA_035546955.1 Bryobacteraceae bacterium | reverse complement strand
CTTCGAAAACTCACGCAGCTCCGGATGCGAAAGCACCACGATTTTCTGCTGCTCCGGTTCGCCGCTCTCCGGGCTATCCAGCACGAAGCACACATCGACCGTGTCAGCGTGCCGGATCGAAATTCCCGTCTGCAGATACTTGAAGAGCGCACGCCAGGTGCGTCCGAACGGGTCCGGCCCCACCTGAAAATCGCGGAAGTTTTCCATCGGGTCTAGTTTAGCCTGTACGGTAGTCTGGTAACAGACGATGGCATACGAGAAAGAACTCGAAATCGGCGCGAAGATCGCGCGTGAAGCCGGCAAACTGGCGCTTCAGATCCGGGAGGGCACGCTCGGCATCGAAATCAAAGCGGACGAATCGCCCGTTACCGTGGCCGATAAAGCCTGCGAGAAGCTGATTGTCGAAGGGCTCTCCGCGGCCTTTCCCGAAGATGGCCTCATCGGCGAAGAAGGCGCCAAGCGCGAATCGAAGAGCGGCCGGCGCTGGATCATCGATCCCATCGACGGCACTCGCGATTTCATCCGCGGCACACGCGCGTGGACGATGCTCATCGGCCTCGAAGACAATGGCAAAATCGTCGCCGGCCATGAGTACTTCCCCGCGACAGATGAAATGTTCTCCGCCGCAAAGGGCGAAGGCGCATGGTGGGACGGCAAGCGAATGCAGATGTCGACCGTCACCACGAAGAGCAAAGCGCTCCTCTGCTGCAACGGAATCGGCTTCATGCACCGCTATCCGTTCAAAGCGGATTTTCTGGATTGGGTTTCGGAATTCTGGACCGTTCGCAGCACCGGCGGCTGCCTCGATGCCATGCTGGTCGCCAGCGGCCGCGCCGACGTCTGGATCGAGGCGCAATGCGCCCCCTGGGATGTGGCGCCGCTCAAAATTATCGCGGAGGAAGCCGGCTGCGTGACGTTCGACTTCACCGGCAAAGACACCATCTACGGCGGGAACTTCGTCATCACTATCCCCGCCCTGGCGGACGAAGTTCTCAGCTTTGTATCCCGCACGCAGTAGCGGCTGACGATTTCAGAGACGGCCACGCGAGCGGACCCGGACGCGATGACCGCCGCGAACGCTTTTCGGAAACCCGGCGGGCGGCAAGTGCGATTTCAAACGCCTTGCTGGAGTGATCCATGGCAATGCGGGCCGCTTCGTGTCCACTAAGATGGTCTCCCCTTCCATGTTTTTCCGCCGCCGCCAGGTGAGCGTACGCCGCGATCTTATGCATTTCCACGATTTTCTGGGTCGAGCCGTTCATAGTCAGTAACCGTACCTCGACCCGGGAAATGCAACTTGCATTCCATCCGGCATATACTAAATGGCGATTCCGTTACAAGGAGTTCGCCGCTATGTTCAAACGAGTTCTCTCCTGTCTTGCCCTCGCGTCGGCGATGGCATTCGCTCAGGCTCCCGGCGCTTCCGGCGGCCGAGGTGGACGCGGCCCGCAGTTGCCGCCCGTCATGTCCCCCGAAATCGCCGATGGCGGCCAGGTCACGTTCCGCCTCCGCGCCCCGAATGCGCAGAGTGTGCGCATCAGTGGCGGTGATATTCCGAACAGCAACACACGCGGCGTGATGACGAAAGATCCCGAGGGCATCTGGTCCGTCACCATCCAGCTCGATCCCGGAGCCTATCGCTACAGCTACAACGTGGACGGCCTCACCGTTGTCGATCCGCGCAATGCTGCAGTGAGCGAATCTCTTTCCAATGTGTGGAGCCTGGTCGTAGTACCTGGCTCGGAATACTTCGACACCAAAGATGTGCCGCACGGCGCGGTCGCTTCGGTCACCTACTGGTCGAGTGCACTGAAGAAATTCCGCCGCATGCATGTTTACACGCCGCCTGGCTATGAGACCAGCAAGGAGAAGTATCCGGTGTTCTACCTGCTCCATGGCGCGGGCGATAACGACGACGCCTGGACGTCCGTGGGCCGCGCCGGTTTCATTCTCGACAATCTGATTGCCGCGAAGAAGGCGAAGCCGATGGTGGTGATCATGCCCGCCGGCCACACGCGTGAGACTACGGGCGGTGGCGGTGGTGGACGCGGTCAGGCCTCGACCGATCCCAACACTCCCGCTCCCCCCGATGAATTCACGCAGGACTTTGAGACTGACCTGATGCCGTACGCCGAAAGCCACTATCGCGTCCTGACCGACCGCGCACATCGCGCCATCGCCGGTCTCTCGATGGGCGGCAGCCAGACGCTCAACATCGCAATCCCCCATTTGGACAGGTTTTCTTATATCGGGGTCTTCAGTTCCGGATTGCTGGGCGTTCTTCGCGGCGGGCGGGGCGGCGCAGCCGCCGCCCCCGATTCTTCTGTCTGGGAATCCCAGCACAAAGCCGAACTGACAAACGCAGCCTGGAAGAAAGGGCTCAAGCTGGTCTGGTTCAGCACCGGCAAAGATGATTCCCTGATCACCACCAGCCGCGCCACCGTCGATCTGCTCAACAAATACGGCTATAACGCGAGCTTCCACGAAAGCACCGGCGCCCACACCTGGATCAACTGGCGCAACTATCTCGTGGAATTCGCGCCGCAGCTTTTCCAGTAAAGCCGTTCCGGTAACGGCTACGGCCGTTCCGCTCCCCGCAGCCGGAACATCACACGAAGCTCGCGGCGCCAGTCCGCCGCGAGCCCGACGCGCGTGAATTCAATCTCCGGCGAAAGCGCCCCAATCACCATCTCTGTCGTCGAATGAAATTCGAGCGCCGGCGCCACCAGCAGCACCCGCGGCGCATCCTGCCGAATCGCTACGCCGGGAAAATAGCCGAGCCGTTCGAAATCTCCCGCCGCCAGATGCTTCCGCACCCGAAGCCAGTAATCGAGTGCCTGAAACGGCAACTGCAGCCCCGCCGCCGCTTTGATCTCAATCACGGCCAGCCGGCCTGTATCGTCGATCGCCAGCAGATCGATCACACCGCGCTCCGGCCCGCTGAATACCGGCACCTGCCCGTAAATCGGCGCGAGCCTCAATGATGCATCGATGGCCTGCGGATTCGTCCGCACCTGCGCCTCCAGCCATCCTTCGGGCGATTGCAGAAATAACGGATGCTGGCGGTCGCCCGCATCTTCCCGCCGCACCCGCACCACTTCCGCGGCGAGCGAACTCAGCGCCGCGGGGGTGCATTGACGCTTGCGCTGGATCCCGGAGTAGAGCCGCCCATTCGCGGCGCGTCCGAATTCGAGTCCGTGCACGCGCAAGCTCACTGAGCCATCGCTCTGCTCCACCGCTTCCACCCCCGCAGGTAAATCGCGGAACGCGGGCAATTCCAGATTCGGCTGCGTTGGCCGTCGGCAAGGCGGCAGCGTGGATTCCAGGTTACCTGCATCCGAAAAATCAATCGCGCCGATCGTATCGCGGTCGTCATACGCGAAAAGCTCGCATGCCACGGCCGCGCGATTCACCAGCGCAGCTCGAAACGCCGCCTCCTTTTCCTGCCGGAGCGGGGCGTACAGGAGCAGCCGGCCGATAGTGATCTTCGCCTCGCGGCGCCGCAGATAATCCAGCCAGATCAACCCGGCCGGCACGATTCCCGCGACATCCGGCGAATCCGGCGGCGCCGCCATCACCGCGATTCCGGCCGATCCCCGCCGCAAATAGCCGCGCACCCACGACGCAGAAAGGCTCTCTTCCAGATTCGGATCGCTGCTGACGTCCTCAATCACCCAGGCCGGAAACTCACGCGCGAGCAGCAAACGAAAGCGGTCGCGAAACGCAATGCGCGAAGACTTTCTCCGCCACTCCACGCCCTCCGGCGCGGCCAGATCGGCGATCTGCATTTCACCCTGTGTCTTTGGGAAGCGTTCCGTGAGGAGCGTGATGCGGTCGCGCCGCTGCTCCTTCACCGCGAGAATGCGCCGGACCAGATTTCGATGGCTCTCCCACACCTGCAGCGTGAGACGGCCGTTCCATTCGGAGATGGTCCAGTTCTCCGCGGTCAGCAACAGAGGTTCTTCACCAGGATCGAGCACGGCGGGCTGCGCCGCCGCGGCCACAAAGCGTTCCACGACGCTTCGCAGGCCGTTGTCGGGTTCCACGAACCTGCCATTGTGTCACAGCGGTCAGCGCCAGATTGAGCTCCCGCCCGCGGCCCAGATGACCTTCCCATCCGCGGACCTCAGGACGATCCGATGCCACGTCCCACCATTCACTGGGTCGGGTTCCAGAGTGGCAACAGTGTGTCCTTCCTGATCCGTGAGTACGAAGCTCCTGGCGCGCACCTCATTCGGCGCGATCGCATTCTGCGCAAACACCGGTTCTGGAGCGATGAACCGCGTCAGCATGCTGCCCGCGAAGCCAGCCGCAAGAACCAATACGAGAGTCAGCTTGTTATCCACACTTCTATCCAGGCGAATATAAGAATCAGTTCCAAAAAATTTCCCGCCTGGCGGGAGAAAGGAGGTAAACATGACTGCACGAACCACCAACCGGCGCGCCATCCTCACAGGTGTGGCAGCGGCGGCCGGAGCGGCGGGTCTCACCCCCCGCGCGAAAGCAGCCGAATCTGCGGCGAAGAAGGTCTATCGCATGGGCCCGAAACCCGCGGCGCCGCCCGCATACTCAACCGGCGTCTCGCTCGGCAACCTGCTGTTTCTTTCGGGCATCATCTGCCGGACTCCCGGCGATATAAAAACCCACACCGAGTTCGTTCTCGGCGAAATGAAGAAGCAGCTCGAAGCCGCCGGTTCGTCCATGGAGAAAGTGCTCCGCTGCACCGTCTTCCTGGCCGACATGAAAGATTTCGCCGCCATGAACGAAATCTACACCGGAAAGTTCGGTGAAGATCCACCCACCCGCAGCACCATCGCGGCCGCCGGCATTCCGGCGAACTCACTGATTGAAATCGACGCCATCGCGTTCATCTGATCGAAACACACCCGCCCCACGACCGTGCATTCCGGGCTCCGTCGCCCGCTCTCATTCGTTAAAATCACATTGGCCGCAGTTCTGCAAATCCCTCAGGAGCCGCTCCCCATCATGACGAATACTCCTCACGCTTCGGAAGAACTAACAGGAATCAACGGCTGGTGGAGAGCGGCGAACTATCTTTCCGTCGGGCAGATTTTCCTGATGGACAATCCGCTTCTGCGCGAACCGCTGCGCCCGGAGCATATCAAGCCGCGCCTGCTCGGCCACTGGGGAACTACTCCCGGCCTCAACTTCATCTACGCTCACATGAACCGCGTGATCCGCAAGTACGATCTCAACGCGATCTACGTCTGCGGACCTGGCCATGGCGGACCCGGCATGGTGGCCTCCACGTATCTGGAGGGAACCTACAGTGAGTTCTATCCCAACATCCAGCAGAACGAAGAGGGAATGAAGAGGCTCTTCAAACAGTTTTCTTTCCCCGGCGGTATCCCGAGCCACGATGCGCCCGAAACTCCGGGCTCGATCCACGAAGGCGGCGAGCTCGGCTATGCTCTGCTCCACGCATTCGGCGCTGTTTTCGATAATCCCGGGCTCCTCGCCTGCTGCGTCGTTGGCGATGGTGAAGCGGAAACAGGACCCTGCGCCACGAGCTGGCACTCGAACAAATTCCTCAATCCCGCGCGCGACGGCGCCGTGCTGCCCATCCTTCACCTCAACGGCGCGAAGATCTCCGGCCCCACCGTGCTGGCCCGCATTCCACATGAAGAGCTCGACGATCTCTTCACGGGCTACGGCTACAAATGCTGGTACGTGGAAGGGCATGAGCCCGAGGCGATGCACCAGAAGATGGCCGCCGCGATGGATGAAGTCATCGAAGCAATCCACGTCATCCAGCGAAATGCGCGCGCCAATCCGGATGCGCCCCGCCCCGCATGGCCGATGATCATCCTTCGTTCCCCCAAGGGCTGGACTGGCCCCAAGATGCTCGATGGCAAACCGATCGAAGGCACGTACCGCTCCCATCAGGTGCCGCTGCCCGCTGTGCGCGAGCGTCCCGATGAACTTCGCATGCTCGAAGACTGGATGCGCAGCTACAAAGTGGAAGAACTCTTCGATGCGCGCGGCACGCTTCGCCCGGAGTTCGCTTCACTCGCGCCGAAAGGCGACAGGCGCATGGGCGCAAATCCGCACGCCAACGGCGGCCTGCTTCGTAAAGACCTCGCGCTCCCCGAGTTTC
Organism: Bryobacteraceae bacterium; assembly: GCA_035546955.1. Classification (GTDB taxonomy): domain Bacteria; phylum Acidobacteriota; class Terriglobia; order Bryobacterales; family Bryobacteraceae; genus BOG-234. The sequence continues at coordinate 1,231 of DASZVV010000418.1, read as the reverse complement.
GCGATTACGCGGTTGACGTGGCGAAACCCGGCACGGCTATCGCGGAAGCCACGCGTGTGCAGGGAACGTATCTTCGCGACGTCCTGAAGGCGAATCTCGAGACCGCGAACTTCCGCCTGGTCGCGCCGGACGAAACTACATCGAATCGCTGGAACGCCGTCTTCGAGGTCAGCAACCGTACCTGGGAGGCAGAAATCGAGCCGCAGGACGATCACCTCGCCCACGACGGCCGCATCATGGAAGTCCTCAGCGAGCACATGTGCCAGGGCTGGCTCGAAGGCTATCTGCTCACCGGCCGCCACGGCTTTTTCTCCTGCTACGAAGCCTTCGTTCACATCATCGATTCGATGTTCAATCAGCACGCCAAGTGGCTGAAGGTCTGCCGCAACATCGAATGGCGCCGGCCGATCTCATCACTCAACTACCTGCTGACTTCCCACGTCTGGCGGCAGGACCACAATGGGTTCAGCCACCAGGACCCCGGCTTCATCGATCACGTCGTCAACAAAAAGGCCGAGATCGTGCGCGTCTACTTCCCGCCCGATGCCAACACGCTGCTCTCCGTCACCGACCACTGCCTCCGAAGCCGCGACTACGTGAATGTGATCGTCGCCGGCAAGCAGCCTGCGCTCCAGTGGCTGAATATGGATCAGGCCGTTCGCCACTGCACCGCGGGCCTCGGGATCTGGGAGTTCGCCAGCAGCGATGAGGGCGCCGAGCCGGACGTTGTGATGGCGAGTGCCGGCGATGTCCCCACCATGGAATCGCTCGCCGCTGTCGAATGGCTGCGCCGCAAAATCCCGACACTGAAGATTCGCGTGGTTAACGTCGTCGATCTGATGACTCTGCAGCCGAAGAGCGAACATCCCCACGGCCTTTCGGACAACGATTACGACGCACTCTTCACGAAGAACCGGCCAATTGTCTTCAACTATCACGGCTATCCCTGGCTCATCCACCGGCTCACCTATCGCCGCACGAATCAGCGGCTCCACGTCCGCGGCTACAAGGAAGAAGGCACCACCACGACGCCGTTCGATATGTGCGTCCGGAACGAGATCGATCGTTTCCACCTCGCCATGGACGTGATCCATCGCGTGGAAGGCCTCGAACCCGTCTCCGGTCATCTTCTCCAGCAGCTCCGCGATAAGCTGGTCGATCACTCCGTTTACATTCGCGAGCACGGCGAAGATATGCCGGAAATCGCGCAGTGGAAGTGGGGCAACGCCTG
>DASZVV010000417.1:0-11328 GCA_035546955.1 Bryobacteraceae bacterium | reverse complement strand
CATGTCGCGATGGACGGTTTCGAATACTGAACGGAAGAGAATGTGGAGCGCACCATCCGTCCCTGCGTATGCGTGCATGCCGCAGCAGCCGCAGACGCCGGTCTTCGGCTGGTAGATCACGGTCTCTTTCGCGAAGGTTTTGCCATCGTCAGAGGATTTCGCCATCCAGACTCGGCGATTGGCTTCGTTTGGCGAAATACCCGGTTCGGGCGCATGCCAGAAGACGTAGACATCGCCCTGCGCGTCAGCGGTGATTGCGCCGCCGCCATTGAGCCCCCAGGCTGCTGTGATTAAATTTTTTTCGGGCTCAAACGCTGTGCCCTCGTCATTCAGGCGCGCGTAGAGCATCGGCGCCTCTTTGCCATTGCGCGGCTCCGCCTTGTCCGATCCATTCCATGCGACATGTGCGCGTCCGTTGCGGCCGATGGCGAGTTGCGCGCCGCGGATCGCGCCCACCGCGATGGCACTGCCGGGGGAGTTCACGCGAATCGGCGTCGAAAAAGTCTTTCCGTAATCCCGGGAGCGGACATAAAACAGATCGCCGTGTTCAGCTTCGCCCGAAAAATAGATCATGTGGACAATGCCATCTTTGACCTCGACTTCGGGCTGAATGCCGCCCGCGGGAACGCGAATGGTGGAGACGGGGGTGGGGCTCGTTTTGGAAGCGGTAACCGCGAGGGCAGCAACAAGAAGCACAAACGTGACGCCGAGAATCTTCATGTCAGTTCAAGTATATAAGCGATAATGAAGGCATGCCCTATCCCGAACCACTGATTATTCCGATGCGCCAGGATCTGACGAAATACGGTATCGAGGAGGCGAGAACGCCCGCCGACGTGGACCGTCTTCTTTCGCAGCCCGGCACGACGATGATGGTGGTGAACTCGGTTTGCGGCTGCGCGGCCGGACGCGCGCGGCCCGGCATCGGCATGGCGTTGCAGCATTCGGTGAAGCCGGACCGCACGGCCACGGTCTTCGCCGGCGCGGATGAAGCCGCTGTTGCGCATCTGCGCGATATTCTCTCGGAATTTCCGCCCTCTTCGCCGTCGATTGCGCTTTTCAAGGACGGTAAACCGGTCTATATGGTGCATCGCCGCGACATTGAGCCGCGTCAGGCGCCGGAAATCGCGCATTTGCTGACGAGCGCGTTCGATCAGTTCTGCAAGAGCTAACGCAGATCCGTAAAAACCGGCTTTTGCTGCTGGCCGCGGCCGTGCTGTTTTCGACGGGCGGCGCCGCCATCAAATTGGCCGCGATGACAGGCTGGCAGGTGGCGAGTTATCGGGCCATTGTCGCCGCCGTTTTCCTCTGGATCGTGCTGCCGGGGGCACGGGCACACATCAACAGGACCACAATTCTCGGAGGCGTGGTGTACGCGGCAATGGTCATCACGTTCGTGCTGGCGAACAAGATGACGACGGCGGCCAACACAATGCTGCTGCAATCCACGGCGCCAATCTATCTGCTGCTGATTGGTCCGGTGTTCCTGAAGGAAAAGCTGCGGCCCGTGGATTTTTTGGTCGTCGCGGCGATTATCGGCGGCGCTGTGGTGCTGTTTTCGGGCACCGAAAGCAGGATCGCCTCCGCGCCGGACCCATTCGGCGGAAATATTGTGGCACTGACTTCGGGCGTCGCATGGGCTCTCACGATTGCGGTGCTGCGCTGGATCGCGAAACGGCATCCGAAAGAAGAGTCCGCTGAAACGGTGGTGGTTCTGGGAAACACGATCGCGTTTCTGATTGGACTTCCAATGGCGTTAAGAGGTCCGGCGCCGGATCTGCGGTCGATCCTGGTGCTGCTCTATCTGGGGCTTTTCCAGATCGGGTTGGCGTACATCTGTTTCACGCGATCGATCCGGCATGTACCGGCGATTGACGCGTCGACCATGCTCCTCATCGAGACGGTACTGACGCCGATCTGGGCGTGGATGATGCAGGGCGAACGGCCGAGCGGACGGACCATAGCGGGTGGGGCGATGATTCTGGTGGCGACGTTCGCGGGTTCGTGGTTCCAGGCGAAGGTGGAAGTTACGCCGGAGGAGGCGCTGTCTTCTCCACCACAATCGTGAACTTCGAGGCCATGGCGGCCAGCGCGCCGACGGCGGCGAGCACCGGGGCTCCTATGGCTCCTATGGCGGCGACGGTGACTGGAATCTCCATGAACGTGTGGCCGTGATCGTCGCGGATGATGATCCGATTGACGTTACCCTCGCGGATGAGCTCCCGGACCTTATCGGCCAGTTCGCTTGCCAGAACCTTCACTTCTTCCACGAACTGATGCATGGCCATGGCTTAGATACTCCTCAGAATGCGGGCGGGAAGCGTCAACAGCGCCGTCACAATGGCGAACGCGGAGAAAACGGCGATGCCCACAAGCCGGAAAGGCAGCAGAATCAGCCAGATAAGCGGGAAAAGCATGAGGGCCGCAAATGCCAGCGGCCAGCAGAGCACGAGCAGAATGCACCAAAGGAGGAACTTCACCATGTCAGCCTTCCTTCCTCTGGATTTTACGTCCACGGCCGTGTGAAAGTTCGTGAAAAATCGGCCGAAGCGGTAATTCGTTTTGGGCCATCTGTCAAACTAGGAAGGGCGCTCCATTTCCAATGATGCGCATCCTGTCTAATCGTGAACAAACACCGCACTCTATCTCTGTCTTTTGGATTCTCGTTTGAGGATCTGTACAACCGGGACGCGCTGGAACGTCTGGATGGCGTCTTTCTTTCCCAACTGCAGGAGTCTGCTTCCGACCTGCACGGGCGGCTCACGGCGGCACGCCGGGATCCGGCTTCGCTGACGCTCCGGCAGTCTTCGGAGCTGATCATCGAAGTAGCGCCGCATCTGGAAGATTTCATTGGGAAATTGTTCGGGATTCACAAAGCGCTGCACGACCTGGAGGCGCGGCATCATGAACTGGCGCCGCTCTATGCGGTGAAGCGTAAGTTCATCCAGAAGAAGGCGCTGACGGCGCAGACGCCGGAAAGGGCGGCTGCGATTGACGGCTATGCAGTGGCGGCGGAACTCGAAGCGTTCACGCTCGAGCCGCTGACGGAGCGCAGCTACGCGGATCACGTTTCGCGCTGGATGGAAGACGAGTCCGAGCACGCTGAAGCGCTGCGGCTGGCTGCGCTTTACGCGGTCTGGGCCGTGCTGACGCCGGAGGGGAAGAAAAAGCATCATGCGGGCGTGCTGTTCCGGCAACCGCACAAGCTGGACATGCTGCATCTGGTACCTTCGAGCGCAGTGGAGACGAACGGGCTGGTGCAGCTTCAGTTCAAGCCCGCGCAGTGGAGGAATCGCGAAGGTTTTCAGCTCACAGATCCCGGCACGGATCTGACGGGGGCGCTCGATCAGGCGAACTACTGCATCAAGTGCCATAACCAGGGGAAGGATTCCTGTTCGCACGGCCTGAAGGAAAAAGACGGCACCTTCAAGGCGAGCGTATTCGGGGTGAAACTGGCGGGCTGCCCGCTGGAAGAGAAAATCTCCGAGATGAACTACCTGAAGGGTGAAGGCGTGCCGTTGGGCGCGCTGGCGGTGGTGACGATCGACAACCCGATGGCGGCGGGCACCGGGCACCGTATCTGCAACGACTGCATGAAGTCCTGCATTTTCCAGAAGCAGGAGCCGGTGGATATCCCGCAGGTGGAGACGCGCACGCTGAAAGACGTGCTGGAACTGCCGTGGGGCTTCGAGATTTATAGCCTGCTGACGCGGTGGAATCCGCTGAATTTTGCGCGGCCGTATCCGCGGGAAGCGACAGGGCGGAAGGTGCTGGTGGTGGGGCTGGGGCCTTCGGGCTTCACACTTTCACACCATCTGATGAATGACGGGCACACCGTATTCGCGGTGGATGGGCTGAAGATTGAGCCGCTGCCTTCCGAGATTTCGGGTGTGGATCCCCATGGGCGGCGTGTCCCGTTGCAGCCTCTTTATGACGTGACCGACATCTATGAACGGCTCGATGAGCGTGTGATGGCCGGTTTCGGGGGTGTGGCCGAGTACGGTATCACGGTGCGGTGGAACAAGAACTTCCTGAAGATCGTGCGGCTGCTGATTGAGCGGCGCAGCGAGTTCCACATGTACGGCGGCGTGCGCTTCGGCGGAACGCTGACGGTGGATTCGGCGTTCGAGATGGGCTTCGATCACATCGCCCTCTGCGCGGGCGCAGGCAAGCCTACCGTGATTCCGATGAAGAACGGACTGGTGCGCGGCGTGCGGCAGGCTTCGGACTTCCTGATGGCGCTGCAGCTCACCGGCGCGGCGAAATCGGATTCGCTGGCGAATCTGCAGGTGCGGCTGCCCATCGTAGTGATCGGCGGCGGCCTGACGGCGATCGATACCGCGACAGAATCGCTCGCGTATTACGTAGTGCAGGTGGAGAAATTCCTGCGGCGGCATGAAGTGCTGGTGCATGAGCTGGGGGAAGCGAGAGTTCGAGCGAACTGGACGCCGGAAGAAGCCGAGATCGCGAACGAGTTTCTGACGCATGCGCGTGCGATTCGGGCGGAACGCGCGGCGGCGGCGCGCGAAGGACGCCGGCCGAAATTTATCGACCTGCTGAATTCGTGGGGCGGGGTGACGATGGCGTACCGGCGGCGGCTGATGGATGCGCCGAGCTATACCCTGAATCACGAAGAAGTAGCGAAGGCGTTCGAAGAGGGCGTGCGTTTCGCGGAGGGCCTGACTCCGGAAGAAGTGGAAGTGGATGCGTCCGGAGCGGCGAGCGCGATCCGGTTCCAGAAGTATCACTGGAGCGATGCCGAGCAGAAACTGGTGCGCTCCGGCGAGACCGTGACACTTCCGGCGAAATCGATTCTGGTGGCGGCGGGCACGCAACCCAATACGGTCCTGGCCCGCGAGGACGAACACAACGTCACGCTCGACGGACGATACTTCCAGGCTTATGGCGAGGACGGCACGAAGGTGAAGCCGGAGAAGATCGCGAAGCCCGGTGTGGTCTACGTGCTCATGTCGGTGCGGGAGGACGGGCGGTCGATCAGCTTCTTCGGCGATCTGCATCCTTCGTTCTCCGGCAATGTGGTGAAGGCGATGTCGAGCGCGAAGCAGGGGTATCCGGTCGTGACGCGGATGCTGTCGCGATTGCAGGCGTCGGAACCTTCAGTGGAGGCGATGGCCGCGAAGCTCGACGATGAGCTGCGTCCGCGAGTGGAAGAGGTCGTCCGGCTGACGCCGAACATTGTGGAGGTCGTGGTGAAGGCGCCAATCGCAGCACGGGCGTTCCAGCCGGGACAGTTCTACCGGCTGCAGAACTTCGAATCGCTCGCGGCCCGAACGAAGGATACGGTGCTGGGAATGGAAGGCCTCGCGCTCACGGGTGCGTCGGTGGATCGCGAGAAGGGGCTGCTTTCGACGATTGTGCTCGAGATGGGCGGATCATCCGATCTCTGCGTGCTGCTCAAGAAGGGCGAACCGGTGGTGCTGATGGGACCGACGGGTACGCCGAGCGAAACCCCGGCACGCGAGACGGCGCTGCTGGTGGGCGGCGGCCTGGGGAACGCTGTGCTGTTCTCGATTGGGCAGAAGCTGCGCGAAGAGGGCTCGCGCGTGATTTACTTCGCGGGCTACAAGAAGATCGTCGACCGGTACAAGGTGGAAGAGATCGAGAAGGCGGCAGACGTGGTGGTGTGGTGCTGCGACGAAGCCCCTGGGTTCACGCCCGGGCGGTCGGGCGATGCGGCGTTTGTCGGAAACATCGTGGAAGCGATGGCGGCATACGGGAACGGACTGCTCGGCAGGCCGGAGATTCCGCTGAATACCGTGGACCGGATTCTGGCGATCGGCTCGGACGGCATGATGCGCGCGGTGCAGCAGGCGCGGCACGGCGTGCTGGCGGGGCTGCTGAAGCCGGAGCATCACGCGATCGGGAGTATCAACTCGCCGATGCAATGCATGATGAAGGAGATCTGCGCGCAGTGCCTGCAGACGCATCGCGATCCAGTGACGGGCGAGGAGACGGTTGTTTTCTCCTGCTTCAATCAGGATCAGCCGCTGGATAAGGTGGACTTCGCGAATCTGCGGACGCGGTTGACGCAGAATGGCGCGCAGGAAAAGCTGACGAAGCTTTGGATCGACCGGTGTATGCGGGAGATCGGGGCGCGGGCTTAACGGAATACAAGAATCCTGACTCAGATACGATTTGATCGCCCCAAGCCGATCCGACAGGGCGATGCCCCATCCTGGAACTGAATTACCAGAGGGCGCCGGCGAAGTTCTCGTGAATTCGACCGTCTTTTGTGATCAACTTTCCTTCGCCGGCAATCGCCTGCGCTACGATGATCCGATCGAATGGATCGCGAGTCCACGATAATTTAAAGGCTTCTAAAATAATGCGCTGCACAGGAATGGGGCAAATCCGGACGTCGAAGTCACGCTTCAGAATATCGAACCACTGATCCGGGCCGACATTCAGCCTGCCAATCTCCTGAAGAAACTGTATCTCAAGCAGCACAAATGGTGAAATACGGAGCTCCGCGCTCTCGATACGCTTCAAGACTCGAGATGAAAAACGGACGTCTCCCGTGCAAAGCCACAGGGCTGCGTGAGTATCAAGGTAAGTCAGGAGTTACCTTCCGGATTCCACTCTTTTGACCAATCGATCTTTGCAAGATCCAGAGGATTGCCATTAATCAAACCCGGCCTCTTGCGGATGCGCGAGACTCGGGACGCGGGAACACGATCCGCAACAATCCGGAGAACACGTCCCTTACGTTCAATCTCGACAGGTTCGCCTGTCTCGATCACGCTGTCGAGAATCCTGTAGATATCCTCGCGGAGACGGGAGGCGGTCAGGGGCATACGTCTTTATTATCGCACGTACGACTAGCGGGAAAATACGTACGTATTATCCACACGTAAAGCTTCGCGGGGGTTTGGGTTTAAATCGTTGGGCCACCGTTGTAGACACAGATCCGACATAAATGCTGCGCGGAACTTTGCTCATTCCTCTGGTGTCTGAGTGACCAGGAGGGGAAATGTTCGAACAAAGTTTCGTGCAGACACAGGCCGCTACGCGGCGGCCGTGGACCGTTGCGCTTTCCTTATCGCTGCAGGCGATCGCAGTTGGGATCGTGCTGCTGATTCCGCTTCTGCATCCGGCGATGATGCGGATTCCTGACGTGCCGAAAGCGCCTTTGATCCGGACATGGGCGAATCTGACGGCTTTGCCGCAGCGCGTTGCCACGAACGCACCCGCGACTCCTTCGCCGATACGAGTTCCGCGGGTCTACTTCGCGCCTGCTTTCGTGCCGCAAACTCCCGCGGTTCGGGATGTGGCAATCCCCGCGGGAGACATTTTTCCGGGGTGGCAGGGCGAACCGGCCACCGTTGCGTCAGGCGGGATACCCGGCGTGGTGTCGCTTCCGCCTACACCGGCACCAGTGAAACCAGCAACGGCGCCGATGCCGGCAAGGCCCGTGGGGCCAGTCCGTGTCGGCGGCGACGTAGAATCGGCGAGGCTGACATTCAGTCCGCACCCAACGTATCCGCAGATTGCGATCGCCGCGCGCGCCCAGGGGACGGTGCGGCTGGAAGCGATTATCGGGGCCGATGGACGGATTCGTAATCTGCGCGTGCTCTCCGGCTCACCATTGCTCGTGAAAGCCGCCGTGGATGCGGTGGCGCAATGGAAATATCAGCCGACTCTGCTGAACGGCGCGGCGGTGGAAGTGGTGACGGAGATCGAGGTCAACTTCACGCTTTCGCATTGAGTGCGCGATAGCTGGTGAGCTCGATGCCGCGTTCTTCAATCACTCGCCGGACCTCCGGCGAGATGAGCGCGGCGAGTTCGGCAGGGCGCGTTTCCTTAAGGCGCGTCGAGGCGGCGCGCAGTTCGTCGCCGCAGTGGCCTGGGTGGCACATGAATTCGGTGAGACCGGGAGGAAGCGTTTTCAGAGTGTCGATCATCCCGGATGTATCGAGGGTGCCGGTGAGCTGAAATCCGGTGAAGTGGTCGGTCATCCGGAAGCCCGCGAGCTTTTTCGCGAAGCGAGGACTCATCAGCTTCATCGCGGCGCCCACCGCCTGCTTCGTGAGTCCGGCAACGGGGCCGGTGCCGTAATCGAACGGGCGGCGAACCCAGGGAATATCGAACTCCTTCGCGATTCTGGCGACGGCATCGAGCACGGGGGGAAAGAGGTGCGCATGCTTGTGGGTGTCGAGATGACTCGGCTGAATTCCCGCCGCGGCGATTTTGCGAACCTGCGCCGCGGCTTCGTCATAGGCGTGGATTTCGCCGTGCATCAACGCCTTCGCGAGCTCCGTCAGCGTTTCCGGAAATTCCTTCTCCGGATGCAGCACGCTGCGGCCCTGCACGAGGACGAGATGAATTCCGACATCGAGCGACGGCACTTCGCGGGTGCGCCGGACGGCGTCATCGAACGCATCGCCATTCGCCATCAGCGTGGTAGCCGTCAGAACACCATTGCGGTGCGCTTCGACGATTCCCGCATTCACGTCGTGCGTGAAGCCGAAATCGTCCGCGTTGAAAATCAGTTGAATCAGAACAGGACCAGCCGGATGGTCATGAATTTCTTTGGATTGGCGCGGAAATCCTTCAGCAGACCGCCGGCGTCCTGTGCGGTCGTATTGAGTGAATCGTAGAGCGCCGGATTCGATATCAACTGGCCAACCGTGCCCTGGCCACTGTTGATCTTATCCATGGCGACGTTGATCTTCTTCACGATCTGATCGATCTGATTGTGGACGTCATCATCCTTGAGCAATTTGCCGGCGGTGCCTTTACCTGCATTCAGGTCGTCAAGCATTTTCTTCGCTTCGGCGATCGTGGCGCGAACGTCCTCAATGGCGCCGACGCTCTGATCGTGCAGATCGGGGTTGTAGAGCAGCTTGCCGACGGTTCCCTTCTGCTGCTGGAGCTCGGCGAGCATATCGTCGATGCGGTGAATGGGACGGCGGATGTCATCGAAGAACGCCGGGTCGTAGAGCAGGTGGCTGATGGTCCCGTTACTGTTGTGAATGTCTTTGACGAGATCCTCCACTTCGCCCGCGGTAGCGCTCAGGCGGTCATAGAGCGTCGTATCCTTGAACAGCTTGCCGAGGTTGCCCTGTCCGTTTTCGACGACGGTGAGGAGGCCATCGAGGCGGCCGAGGATCGTCTGGAACTGAGACAGCAGACTGGAGCTCTGGGCGAGAATCTCCGGCACATCCTGCGTGGTGAGCGAAGCAATTTCGCCGTTTTCCTGCACGTGGGCCTTGTGGGTGCCGCGGGTAATGTTGATGTATTTATCGCCGAGCAGATTGGAAGCGCTGATGGCGGCGCGCGAGTCTTCAGGAATCTTATCCAGAAAATGTTCGGGAACCAGCATATCCACTTCGACCGTGCGCTTCGGATCAGAAGATCCGGAGAGGTGAACGTCTTTGATATGGCCCACGAGGATTCCATTGAGGCGAACGGGCGCATTTTGGGCCATGCCGGCGGAATCGGCCATGAAGGTTTTGATCAGCGCCTGATGCTCAAGAATCGTGGTATTGCCGGTCAGCAGGAAGATCAACGCACCGAGGATGATCATCGCCACGGTGGCGAGAATGCCGGTTTTGAGCTTCGCCCACTCTACTTTTTCTTTCGACGGCATAGGCTTGTCAGGCAGCTTCCTGCTCGGGCGGCTTCACAAATTTGAGGACGTAGGGATCGCGGCTGGCTTCGAGTTCCGCCTGGCTGCCTTCAAAAACGAGGCGGCCTTCCTTCATCACCATGAAGATCGTGTTCGTTCCCTCCGGGCCAGCGGGGTCGAGATTCCCACTGTTCGGATTGTAGCGAAAGTTCGCCACCAGATTCCCGTCCTGATAGCGATGCGTGACGACGAGCGCCGTGGTGTTATTGGCGTCGCGTTCTTTGACAATGAGCGACATGATGGTGTGGGCGGTGATGGGATCGAGGCCCGCGGTCGGCGAATCGTAGAGCAAAAGCGGTGGATTGGTCACAACAGCGCGCGCAATGGCGACGCGGCGGCGCATCCCACCGGAGAGCTCGCTCGGATATTTATCCATGGTGGACTCGAGTTCCACGAAGCTCAGAGACTTACGCACGGCAGGTTCCATCTGGTCACGCGGGATGGAGATCGAGCTTTGGTTCAGCAGCGGATAAGCCACGTTCTGGGCAACGGTCATGGAATCGAATAACGCGCTTTCCTGAAACAGCATGCCGATGCGCGCGCGAATATCGAAGAGGCGGGCTTCGGCGGCGCCGGAGATATCTTCACCGAAGAGAAACACGCGGCCGTTTTGCGGCTCAATGAGCCCCATGGCGGTTTTGAGAAGAATCGTCTTGCCGCTTCCGGCCGCCCCGAGGATGATGCGGGTTTCGCCCTGGCGCACGTCGAAGGAGACCTGATTGAGCACGATGAGGTCTTCGAAACCGACCGTGACATCTTCGAAGCGCAACTGACTTTCTTTGCTTTGCTCCGCCATTTACTGACCTATCTGGCTGATCCAGATAAAAATGCGCCCCATGAACAGGTTCAGAACGAAAACGATCACGGATGCCGAGACCATGGCCTGCGTGGTGGCCCGGCCGACGCCCTGTGTTCCGCCCGACGCGCGGAGCCCGTAGTAGCAGCCGATCAGCGAAACGGCGAAGGAATAGAGAAGAGGCTTGGTGAGACCCTGCGCCACATCGTTCCAGACGAGCGCGCGCCACACGGTGGACCAGTAGAGCCGTTCGGGGACGCCGAACAGCAAATAAGCCATAAGGCCGCCGCCGATCATACCGATGAAATCGTCGATGATGGTGAGGCAGGGCAGCATGACGGCGGTAGCGATCATGCGGGGCGTGACGAGTTTCTGGATGGGGTCGGTACCGAGCGCGCGCATGGCGTCAATCTGCTCGGTAACTTTCATGGAGCCGAGTTCGCTCGCGATGCCGGACGTGTTGCGGCCGATCACCATCACGGCGGTGAGGACGGGCCCGAGTTCGCGGACCAGGATGATGGAAACGAACTGGCCGGTGCGGCCGGTCTGCCCGTAATCCTGCAGGCCGCGGCCCATCTGCATGGCCATCACGGCGCCGGAGAAAAATCCGGTCAGCAGGATGATGGGGATACTGCCGACCCCAATGGATTCCATCTGGAGCAGGATGTCGTCAACGTAGTGGGGTTTTCGAACGACGTTACGGATCGCGCGCCCGGCTAATTCATAGAACTCCTGAATCGCCAGAATGGGACCCTTCAGAAAGTCAAGCACAGTCGATTTCGCCGCCTTGCGTCCAAAAGGGAGCCCGCGTCTGGGCACTCAGTGCCCCAAAAGCACCCCGCAAGCCGATGCTAGCATACAATCACTTCCATGAAGGGCCTGA